>JAVCCE010000012.1 GCA_030765645.1 Candidatus Hinthialibacter antarcticus
AAAGCCCGCACTGAAGCGAGCAGAGTTGTACCCATGCCACACACAGCGAAAGATCAAGTATTGATGAAGAAGCTTCTATAAATCTCAATTCTATTTGTGAAGAAGTATCCAAATACCGGAAGAACCAGAATTAAGAAAAATTCATGTACAGCATGGCGCTGATCTTATTTTTGAAAATTATCAAGAGATGACATTTAAGGAAATAGCATATGCATGGTCTAAACTAGAGAATTCAAATTTCACTTTCGATGAAGTATTAGAAAGATTAATACAATCTCTATGGATGGGCTATTTTGGAGAAACGCTAGTTATTAGCTTGAAAAGTGAAAATTCTGAAATAAAGAATATACCTGATTCAGCTAAAATAAAAATCAAAAATATTTTCGATTTAAGAAAAAGTTTTTCTTGTGGAAATTTTGAAGATATTGAAACAATTGAAAATGCTTCCAAATGCAAATTAGCAACATATCGAGATTTGTGGGGAGAAGACAAAGACACATATTTAAAAGCATATCTATATGAAATTATTTTAATTAAAACACAATTCATTGACGGCATAACGCAGTCAAATATAAGATTACCCGAATGTTGGCAAAAAGATCATTAGCATAACAATTGAAAAATATGTATATTGGGTGGCAAGGGCAAGGCTGAGTGCAACGAAGCCAGCCCTTGATTCTAATTTTTCAAGGCCAGTGTTGTTGTAGTAGAACCATGCCTCCCTTTTTAAGGGAGGTGGCGCGTAAGCGCCGGAGGGATCAGCCGTAGGGTGAGCTCGCGAAGCAGTCCACCCTACCATTCTCAGCCTTGCCCTTGCCTCCCATTTTAAATCTATCTACTCCCCATCCATCGCAACCCGAAACCCCATTTCGCCCCAATAGACGTGACCCATTTCAGGCCACGAAGCGCCGCGCCAAGCGCAGCGCAACAGGCGCTTGAATCCCGAAAAGAAACTACCGCCCTTAAACACGCGCATAGGCCGTTGAATCGCCATGGCGTCGTCTTGCATGAAGGCGTCCACCCATTCCATCACGTTGCCCGCCATGTCTTCACAGCCATACGGGCTTACCCCATCCGGGAACACGCCGCCCGGCGCCGTGTAAGCGAATCCGTCCGCCGCGACGGTAGGCAGGCGCTGTCCGGTCTCGCCGCCCACCCAGTTGCAGGCGCCGTCGCGCCAATCGCCGCCCCACGGGAACACGCGCCCGTCCACGCCACGCGCCGCTTTCTCCCACTCCATCTCGGTCGGAAGGCGATACGGCTTGCCGGTGCGCTGCGCCAACCAGCGGCAATAGGCTTCGGCCTCAAAATAACTCACCGCCGCGACGGCGTATTGCTCCATGTGAATCCCGTTATGGCCCGAGTCGCGCCAGCGTCGCGGTTCCGTCCAGCTGAATTGCTTGCGCGCCGCCCAACCGTCATCGCTCCACCAGTCGGCGTTGTCGTAGCCGCCGTCTTGCATGAAGCGTTCATACTGCTGGTTGCTGATTTCATGCTTGCCGATCTTGAATGCAGGCAGATCAACCCCATGCTGCTCGAACTCGTGCATCGAAGGAATGTATATCTCACGCTCAGCGGCGCTTGATCCTGATAGAAATTTCCCCGCAGGAACCTCGACCATCTCCGGCTCAAGCGGATCAACAGCATATACATTGAGTGCGCAAACAAACGCAACCAACAGCGTCGCTTGCAGCCATCGCGTTCGCCGCCGATAATGCGGGCGCATTCTTATGAAAACACTATCGAACATACAAACCTTTATCGTCCGCCGCCAATCGGCGCTTTTTTGGTTCGCCGTGCTTGTCATTGCGGCGCTGCGTATTTTCTATTGTTTTCAACTGCAAGTGTATACCACCGATCTAAACCGCAATCTGGCCTATGGCAAGGCGTTTGGCCTCTACGGCTTCAAACTCTATGACCTGACGCCCTACGACCTCTCGCCCTGGCCGGTGCAATATTTATGGCCCAACCATCATTACCCCTACCCCGGCGCGACCCTGTTATTTTTCGCTGCGCTGGCGCAACTCTCGACGGCGATCTGGTTCGGCAAACTGGCGCTGACCGCGCTCGAAGCCGTCAACGCCTGGATGGCGTACAAGATCACCAACGACAAATGGTCGGCGCTGCTGCTGTGGTGCAACCCCATCTCGATCTGGTTCGCCTCGCGTGAAGGCCAGTTCGAACCGTGGGTCGCCTTCTGGACGCTGCTGGCGATTTACGCGCTGCGCCGCGGCAAGCCCTGGGCGCTGGGCGCATTGACGATTGCGGTGCAATGTAAGTTGTTCCCAATTTTGCTTGCGCCTTTATTTTTCTGGAACCTTTCCTGGCGCGAACCCAAACGCCTGGCGCAAGAAATTGGCTGGGCGGCGCTGAGCCTTACGCCGACCCTTCTCGCAAGCGTACAGAGCGATTACATGCGGCGCTTTTTATCGCCGGGCTATATTCCCTCCTATAACCCCATCACTTGGAACCTGTCCGACCCGGCGCTGTATCCATTTTTTCCGTACTGGCTGGTGTTATCCCATTGGATCGCCGGGCTGATATTCGTCGCGGTCGGGTTATGGGGCCTGCGCCAAACCAAGGCATGGCGGCAGTTTTTCGCGCCGCTGATGCAGGTGTTCGGAGTGAAGGCAAACCTGCTGGGGCAGTTCTGGTACTTGATGGTCGCGGCGCCGTTTTGCATCGCGATTGAAGACGACCGCTGGCGCCGCCGCATGTTGGTTCTCGCCGCGCTATTGGGCGTCCGTTCGCTGTATTCAATCTTCATCGGCCCGATTGGCTACATGAACCCACCCGACGCCGTCTATCTGATCCAACAAATTTTTAATGGATTTTGATATGAGAAATATACAATTCACAACCAAATAAAAATATTGAAACATTGCCCGGTGGGCAAGCTTTGCGAAAAAAACCTACAGGGTTTCAAATTTGGGGAGGGCGAACCTCCTGGTGAGCCGCGATTGATAGAAGGGATTTCGATACTACGCGGCTCGGCGGGAGCCTCGCCCTCCCCCGATGAAATTTCAGTGGCAGTCTGAAAAGAGTGAAGCCTGCCCTAACTTTAGAACCCTCCAACCCATCTTGCCCTTCACCGTCGTTTTGTGAGACAGTTATTCATCACTGAAACGATTGGGAGGATCAATACCATGTTTCGTATCCTGCAACGCACAGTCAGCGCCGTTGTCATATCTTGCCTCGCAGTTTCATTCGCCTATAGCGAGGGCATGTTAGACGGGCTGGCGATGAAGAAAGAATTCAAAACCAAGCGCATCTCCAGCTACGACCGCAGCGGCGGCAACGCCGACCGCTACGAGATCAAACCGGGCGACACGCTCACCATGGCCGAGATCGAAGGCGCGGGCGTCATCAAACACATCTGGATCACCATCAATCACCCCGACCGCTTATATCGTAGAAACTTGATCCTGCGCATGTATTGGGACGGCGAAGACCAGCCCAGCGTCCAGGCGCCCATCGGCGACTTTTTCGGGCAAGGCTGGGGCGAAGAATACAACTACGCTTCGCTGCCGCTGGCGGCGGCGCCGGGCAACGGCAAAGCGCTGAACTGCTATTTCCCCATGCCGTTTTCAAAAGGCGCGCGCATCACCGTCGAGAACGATTCCAGCGAACCCTGTCATGCGTTTTACTACTACGTTGACTATGAAGAACACAAACGCATTGACCGCGACATGTTCCGCTTTCACGCCTGGTGGAATACCGAAATCACCGAGCCCTGGAAAGGCGACGAAAACGAATGGGGCGCGTTTCGCGGTGAAGACAAGAACCCGATGAACGACCACAACTACCTGTTCGCCGACATCGAAGGCGAAGGCCATTACGTCGGCGTCAATTATTTCGTCAACTGCCCCTCGCCGATGTGGTACGGCGAAGGCGACGATATGTTTCAGATCGACGGCGAAGACTACCCCTACTCGCTGCACGGCACCGGGACGGAAGATTACTTCAATTCCAGCTGGTGCCCCAAAGAGGTCTACATCCATCCATTCTTCGGCTACCCGCGCGTCAACAACGACGTCGGCTGGATGGGCCGCACCCATTGCTACCGCTTCCACATTCAAGACCCGGTCGTATTTACCAAATCGCTGCGCGCCAGCATCGAACACGGTCACGCCAACAACATGACCCAGGAAATGTCATCAGTCGCGTATTGGTACCAGAAGGAACCGCACAAGCCTTTCCCGGAAATCCCCGGCCGTGAGGCCCGCGTTCCCAAACGCAACATCGGCGCGATGGAAATTCATAAATGGCGCGGCGCCTGGCGCGACGCCAAGGGCGGCGGCGTGTTGTGGGGCAACGAGAAATAGCAATGTCCAATGTTGAAAACCATGCGTGAACGAATCAAAGCCTTACTCACTCATCCCTACTTGCCATTCATCGTAGCGGGGGCGGCGATTGTATTTACGCTGCCCTCGCTATTGGTCGGCTGGCAGGCCGACGACTATTACCATCGCGGCATTTTCCTCGACCGCCTGCCGGAACAATTGCCGCTGCTATCCATGTTTAGTTTTTTTCATGGCGAGTCGCACATCCACCGTTGGATTGCTGAAGGCATTCTGCCTTGGTGGACCTGGGAAAACATCCGCCTATCGTTTTTTCGTCCCGTTTCTATATTCACGCATTGGATTGACTACCAATTCTGGCCGAACACCGCGCCGCTGCATCATCTTCACAACCTGGCGTGGTACGGCGCTCTTGTCGCGGCGGTCGCGGTATTCTATCGCCGCGTCATGGGCGCAACCTGGATGGCGGGGTTGGCGGCGATGGTATATGCGCTCGACGATGGGCGCGGTTTTGCGGTGGGTTGGATCGCCAACCGCAATGCAATCATCGCAACCCTGTTCGGCGTTCTCGCCTTGATTGCGCATGACCGATGGCGCCGCGACGGTTGGAAGCCAGGCGCATGGCTCAGCCCCGGCCTGCTTCTCATTGCGCTGCTCGCCGCTGAGTTCGGCGTAGGCGCGTTCGCGTTCTTTCTGTCGTATACGCTCTGTCTAGACCCCGCGCTCTGGCGGCGGCGCTGGATCGCGATTGCGCCTTCATTGATTACGATCCTGGCTTGGCAGATTGGCTATCGCATGATGGGCTACGGCGCGTTCGGCTCCAGTTATTACGTCGATCCGGGCGCAACGCCGCTCCAGTTTTTATTCGCCTTCATCGAACGAGCGCCGCTCTTGCTTCAATCGCAGTGGTTTGGTTTGCCCGCCGCGCCAGTTATTTTTTTTCCTGAATGGCTACTCAGCGTTTATTGGAGAATTTCGCTTGCCGTTCTGGCGCTGATTGCGCTTCTGCTGGCGCCACTGTTGCGCGTCAACCAACCGGCGCGTTTCTGGGCGGTTGCTATGCTTCTCGCCCTGGTTCCTGTGTGCGCAGTGTTCCCGGCGGAACGCCTGCTATTCTTTGTCGGCTTGGGTGCGTTTCCGCTGATCGCCCTGTTAGTGCAATCTGTATTTCAAGATGTTAAATGGCCGGGCGTTCATTGGGCGTTGCGCCGCCCGGTACGTATGATGATTTATTTTCTGATCTTCCAGCATTGCATCATGGGGCCGTTGCTTCTGCCGTTCTCATCCATCAGCCCAAAACTTATTTCGCAGTGGGTAGACCAGCCCGCGCTCAGCGTGCCCGATTCGCCGTCAATTGAGAACGAAACCTGGATCGTCATCAATCCGCCGGTATCGCTGTTCACCTTTCACATGCCCGCCGTGCGCATCGAACACGGCCTTCATGCGCCCAAAGCGCTTCAGCCGCTGGCGTCGGGGCTGTCGGGCTTCACCATCACCCGCGATGATGCGCAAACCCTGACCGTACGCCCACAACACGGATTTCTCGCTACTTCATTCGAGCGCCTGCTGCGCGGCGAATCGCAACCGTTGCTTGTAGGAGAACAAATCGAAACCAATTCTTTCACCGCAACCGTGCTTTCACTCACGCCCGACAACCGCCCGGCGGAAGTGCGTTTTCGCTTTACTGCGCCGCTTGGAGATGCGAATTTCCGCTTTTTGCAATGGAAAAACAACCAGTTGGTGGTGTTTGTTCCGCCCGCAATGGGTGGACGTATCGACCTCGATCCGGTGCGCATGTTCTAATCCAATATAGAAGAAGCAAATACCAACAAGTCATTAACCAACTCAATGGTAAGAACTTAAGAAAACCCACCTGGATTCTGCCGCTCGATTTTTCTTAAGCCTGTAACGAAACAGGCCGATACTTTATGTAGGACGGGAATTTTGACAGGAGGTCAAGACCATGTTCGACGCGAAAATAGATGTGGCGCGAAATCACGCGATGAACTATTCCACCGCAATGGGGACCAACAAGGATGTCGGTCAAGCGGGCAAGTATGAAGGCAAAGACGGCGGCGCTGGCCCTTACATCTCGCTACGAAAACAAAAAAAACAAAAAGAAGAAAAGAAAGAACAACCCGTCGCCCAAGGACACATTAACATCGTCGCCTAAGACTTTGAAAAGAAAGATACGAGCGCCGCTTCATGAAAATGAGGCGGCGTTTTTTGTTTTATTTTAGAAATCTTTGTATATCTCTCATCTTGGAAAAAAATGAAACCGACTCCCTCTCCCTCTGGGAGCAATGTCATTGACTTAAGGGGTGGCAAGGGCAAGGCTGAATAAAATGAAGCCAGCCCTTGAAATATTGTTTGAATGTATCGCTTTATTTGTGCTGTTTTTAAAATCCCCCCCGGCGTCAAAGACGCCACCCCCTTTATGTAAAGGGGGGCATAAAACAAGCCGAGTTTTAAAGTAGGGGTGCAGCGTGCTGCACCCGAATTCTCCTTCATTGGTCATGGGGAGGGCGAACCTCCTGGTGAGCCGGATAATACCGAAAGTTTGCTCCCTCTCCCCACTGGGAGAGGGCTGGGGGTGAGGGTTTTGATGAATTGTTATTTTATGGTTCATCCGGTAAGTGAATACTTACATTGATGGATGGGCATAATTTTTATTCAGAAACAGGCTCCGGTATTTCAAAAATTAAAAAACCAAATTAGGCATGGATGCAACTCTGGAAGCGCCTGTGCAAAAGGGCCTGAAAGCCCGCACTGAAGCGAGCAGAGTTGTACCCATGCCGCATGCAGCGAAATCTCAATTCAATTTATACAAAAATACCCGGTTTTCGGAAGAGCCTACTTTATAAACGTGTTAAAAGTTTTTAAGAATTTCATAGTTGCTTCATCGTCTAAAACATCTCCAGAGTATTCACATCTATATAACCCTTGGAGATTAGAAGGCAATTTAATACCTTGCTGTTAACAAAATTTTTCATCATGAACTTCAGAAGTACGTAAAACTTTCCCCTCATCCTAACCTTCTCCCAGAGGGAGAAGGGATTCCGTTTATAATCAACTTACCGTCCGAACCAACCGCGCGATCATCTCCACATGCGGCGTTTGGGGAAACTGGTCGAAGAGTGCAACCGAATCGACTTGGTATTGCTCCCGCATCAGCGCGATGTCTTCTGCGCCGCGTTTGGGGTTGCATGAAACATAAAGTATTTCTTCAAACGATTGCTGTTCGATCCATTTCAACGTCTTCGGATGCAGCCCGGAACGCGGCGGGTCGATCAACAATACGTCGTATCCAGACAGATTGAGCGATGCCATGCGCTCCGCTTCCATACAAACAAACTGCGCATTGGCCTGCGGGGCGTTTCGCCGCGCCAGCTGCGCCGCTTCGGCGACGAGTTCAACGCCCAACGTCTCAGCGCATACGTCCGCCAGCAAGGCGCTGAAAAATCCCGCGCCGCAAAATAAATCCAGCAAACGGCGCCCCGGCTTTTCTTTCAGAAAGCCCCGCAAGTGCGACGCCATGTCTCCAGCGACAACAGGGTTCGGCTGAAAAAACGTGCGCGGCCCGACATCAAATGTATGGTCTAACACGCGCTCACGAAACGTCGGCGAGCCAGACAAAAGCATCGGTTCACCGTCGGATTGGTCATTCTCGGCATTGTTATTCACCAGTTGATAAACGCTGGCGACGCGGTCAAAGCCGCTCCACAATGATTCGGGCAGTTGCATTTCGTCGCTGACGAACAGCAACATCACTTCGCCCGTCATCACCCCGCGCCGCACAATCAGGTAGCGCATTCCCGGCGTCTTGCGTTTAGAATCGCGAAACGGCAGTCCGGCGCCATGCACCCGGCGGTTGATCTCGAAGGCGATCTCCATCACATCCGGCGGCAGCAGATGGCATTCGCTTAAATCGACTACGCGATACCAACAGCCCTGCTCGCGAAGTCCAAACGAGCCGTCCCAGTTCCAGACAAAATCCATGCGGTTGCGATAGCCATAGGGCGGCGAAGGCGTTATCTCGACATCAGTGAAATCGTAATTCAACTGGCGCTGTTGAAACCATTCCGCGACGGCGGCTTTTTTGTATTCGAGTTGATGCGCGTATGACAAAAACTGGCGCGAACACCCGCCGCACAAGGCGAAATGCCGGCATACAGAATCAATGCGCTGCGGCGAAGGCGTAACGATTCGCTCTAAGCGCCCGGTGCGCGATTTGGTCTTAGCGGCTTCGACCACGTCGCCCGGCGCCGTAAACGGAACCGACAACACGCCTCCGGTTTCGGTGGTTCCCTTGCCTCGCCCTTTGCCGTCGAACGAATCAATGGTCACAATGCGAATAGGATTTTTGCTTTTCATATTTTATAGCGGCATTCAGACTTCAGTTTAGATTACGTTTTCGTACCAGTATCTTATCGCTGCGCCCTACAGGCGCACTTTCCACACAGGGTTTTTGAGAAACAAGCCATGCGTATATTGTGCTTTCTAAGGCCCTGATGGAAGATAGACGGAACAGTTGAATGATCGGTTTGTAAATGGATACGGCAAGCAGCCCTCAGAAAAACAATCTTCTGCTCACGCTACTCAGCGCTGAGTTAGCGGCGATCTTCTTCTTCGTCCCGGCGGGGCGTTTTCACATTAACCTGGGCTTCTACGATTTCACCACTGGATACGACGCGTACAAACTGTTCCCGATACTCTATGCGACCTGGCTCGGCTGGCGCTGGCGCGAAGGCTGGAAGCAAAAGACCGGCTCCCCTCTGTTGGAGCCGATGCTGCTTTGGTTTCTCTGTTCATTCTTCGCGGCGATTGCTTCCTGGAACCCGTATCAAGCGCTGACCGAAAGCCTGGAACTTTTTTGTTACCTGATGTTCTTCATCATGCTGATTGACCTGCCCTGGTTGCGCATGCGCACCGGATGGATCGCGGGCGGGTTCGTATTGGGCAATCTGTATTTATGCGGCGCGGCGCTTTGGCAATTGGCGACGGCGCACAGCGGCGGCGGTCTGTTGCGGCTCAACGCCGTGTTCGATCACCCCAACCAATTGGGCGGATACGCCGTCCTAGCGGCGCCGCTGCTGGGGTGGCTGTCGCTCCAATCCAAAAGCCATTGGCTAAAGCAGTGCGTCCTGCTCGTTGCGGTCGGCGTACTTTGCGCTGGCGCGTTAACGCTATCGCGCTCGGTTTATGTCGCGTTCGCGGCGGCTGGATTCACGCTTATCGTTTTCGGCTCGCGTACGCAACGCATCGCAGGCGCCGTACTGGCAATCACGCTCCTGGTTGCAGCCTTGATCGCGGCGCCGTCGATCGGTCAACGCTTCGGCGAGTTGCTCGACCCGGCGCAGCTGCGCGACGACGCCTCGCGGCTGTTGATCTGGTCGGCGTTATTTGACAGCGCCGCCCCCGACCTGCCCCACTTCGGCGTCGGCTATGGCCCCATCCTGCAAGACCGCCTCAACAATTGGATCGCCTCGGCGCCCGCAACCGGGCTGCCGCTCTCGCAATGGGGGCCGCACAGCGCCTATCTCGCGACGCTGCTTTGCGTTGGCCTGCCGGGGTTATGCGCCTATCTCTGGCTGCTGGCCTCGGCCTACCAACAAGCCAGGCAATGCCCGCCCGCCGAACGCGTTTTACTCTTAGCCGCGTTGACCGGAGCGGTTGTACATCAGGCGTTTATCTTCCCCATATTAACCGGCAATTATCCCATCGCGCTGGTCACCCTTTTCGCCCTGGCCTCACTTCGTTCTCAGCCGGAGGAGATGCCATGACGCGCGCGTACATCACCGCAGGCGTTATTCTGGCGGGCGCGGCGGCGTCATGCCTCAATTGGCATTTGGCTCTGCCTCTAATCGCCGTCTGGGCGCTTTTATTTTTCCTGCATTGGCTTCCATTTCCCCGCGTCGCCCGATTGACGTTAACCCTGGCGTTGTCTCAATCGCTGTATTGCATCTTGATTGCATGCCTGCCGAGGGCGCCGTTCGCCGTTTCTCTCGCCTGCGGCGCGCTGTTGATTCTCATTCGTTTCATCTGTTGGATTACAAGAAAGACATCAAGCCAATGGCCAACGATTGCCTGCCTGAGTGGGTTCATTCTCCTCACCGCCAGCGGCGTTCATTTCATTCTTAATTCACTTTTAGACAAACCATTCGACGGCGCCGCCTGGACGCCGACCGCCTGGGCCGCGTTGGCGTTTACGTTTTCATTCGCGATTGTTGATGAACAATCAACCAAGACGATGATTCAAAAATGGTCGAAAGCCTTACCACTGTTGATCGCGCTTGTCATCGCCGCCCACGCCCTGCAAGCACAGCGTATTAAAATGATCGTTTCAAGCGCCAATCCTGGCATCGTTGCCCAACACGCGTTTAGAAAAGGGTATGACGATCTCGGCAAGCGCGCCGCCTTGCTCGAAACCGACCGCCTGCTTGCAACCCAGGGAGTAGGCGAAGCAGTGCGATACATGCGCCGGCAATGGCGCCATCTCGACAAGACGCGCTTCATCCCATCGCGGGATGAATTAGAAACCGGACGCAATAATCTGTTCTTTATTGCGACCTGTTTCGGCGTACAACTTTTGCTCAACGAGAACGAAACCGTCATCGACGGCGCCGCCCGCATAGATCCGCAAGCGATTTATGTATTGACCTCACACAACCGCTTGATCGCAATTACGCCGAAAGAAATCAAAGCGCTACCGGTTCCATTGCGCGAGGCGAAAGCCATTCATGCCTCCGCCTACGGCGTGGGCGTGTTGTGCGCATCTCAAGCGGTAATTCTAAACAACGATCACAAGATAGAAACAATCGAACTCACACAAGCGGATATCGCCAAAGACATTGCGTTATCGCAAGACGGGCAAGGTTGTTTTATCTTGTTGGGAACCGGGCAAGTGGATGGATACGGACGCGCCGCAAATAACGATTGGACGTTCATCCAAACCCGCTACAAAGCGCTATGGAAAGAACCCAACGCAGCCGTCGCATTGCGAATGACTGATGACGGCGGCGCGTATATTCTCACTAAAAACGGCGGCGTTCATTATCACGACGCGACGGAATACAACCGTGAGTTATCCCCCTTCTGGGACCCGAACCGCGCTGCCATGCGCGACTTCGCCTGGGAGCCTGCGTCAAACCAATTGCTTTTAATGGACCATTATGGCCGCCTGGATTTTGTCGATCTAAATCATGTCCCAACCCCGGAACAACCCGTCGCAGCGGGCTGGCCTTCGCTGCCAGCGGAAATCCAATTCGACCGCGAGAACGCCGTTTGGAGCGGCGCGCCCAACCGGGCGGCGTTAGTGGTCGTCCCCGGCGCCGACGCCGCGCTGCAATTCATGCAGAATGGATTTATGCAGGCCATCGCTTTGCCGCAGTGCGCGCGGGTGCGCTATCGCCGGGGCGAGTTGAAACTGGATACGCGAAATCTAAAATAACTTCTTGCAGCATCGTAGGGTGGCGTTGAGCGCAGCGAAACCCACCAATAAAAACACAGCGAAATACAACGGTGGGATTCATTCCATTCATCCGACCCTACGGGGGTGCGTATAATTACAGCCTTCAAGGGCTGATCGCTTCGGCGAGCTCGCAGCCTTGGTTCGGCACTCAGGCGAATTGATGTTTTGGGGAGGGCGAGGCTCCCGCCGAGCCGCGAAATTGAGAAACGCGGTTGCTTCTATCGCGGTGGCCTGCCTGCCTGCCTGCCGCAGGCTGGTCGCTTCGCTATGCTCGCGATGACACGTATCTAGCCCACCATTTAAAATTGTGTTTGGAAACGCGAACGCGTCGTCCCTTCTCCCTCTGGGAGAAGGTTAGGATGAGGGAGTGTTTCACGCCTCTTTTTTCAGTGAAGGCGTCAAAGACGCCAGGGGGGATTCGGGCGCAACACGTTGCGCCCCTACAGGGCTGATATTTTTGATTTCGTTGCATCAAGTTCTCCCCTCACTTCGCGACGCCTTGGCTTGCTACCCCTCAAGTCAATGACATTGACACTGAAGCCAGCAGAGTTGTACCCATGCCAATCACAACGATGAAATCCTCGATTCAATTTGTGAAAAAGCATCTAAATTTCGGAAGAATCTATCTCAAGAGGTTTCATCGGTCGGCGGGTGGTTCCAGACGCGTTCGAGCAATTCAAACATCTGTGGATCGTGCTGTTTGAGTTCAGCCCGCACGAACGGGTAAAAGTCATTCGTACCGAAATAGGCCTCGCTGCATTCCGCAAAATATTCCTGCTCGTTATTGAGCGCATACGCGCGTTGCATCTCGCCGTTATAGCGCATGACGGATTCGTATTTCTTGCTATCCACTGCGCGTTGAAACGCCTGTTTGATCCCCTCATGGCCGTAGCTCAACACCTGATGATGATAGGCGTGCGATAACTCATGCACGACCATTAACGGCTGCTCGCGCGTCCAATTTAAGAAGTTGGTCGCGTTGGCAATGTGCACGCCGCCCGCCATGTCGGGGTTATGCCCGTGCTCGCGCAGCCAGTCGGCTGAGGGGTGATAAACCGCGCCGGGGAAAGGCTCGTGCTCGCGATCAAGCCAAATACTAACGCCCCGCAACCGCTTGAGCGCCGCCTCTGGAATGACCCGCTGTGCGTCGTAAAGTTTATTCTCAAGCAGTTCAATCGCCTGCTGCCCGAGTTCGTTGTCATCCCCCAACAACGAACGATTTATATGCACCCTCCACCCGTGCATAGATTGCACGGCGTATTCGTCAGATGCAGAGGCAAGCGGTGCGAACAATGCAATGCAGAATGCAAGCGCAAATGCACGTAGTATTATTTTGATAATTTCATTTCCCTCAATTTTTTCATGATGTTGTTTTCGCCGCGGCCAAAGTAGTCGTGGAGTTTGAGGTATTCATTGTACATTGCGGTGTAGGTTTTGTGTGCGTCGGCGGACGGTTTATAAACCACGTCCAACAGACGCGCCATGTTTTTTGCGGCGTCAGTGGGGTCGTCGTATCCACCGCCTGCTTTGCCTGCTGCCACCGCGCCCAGAATCGCCGCGCCCAGGCCGGACGACTGCGCCGACCCGGCGACGTAAAACGGCAGCCCGGTGATGTCAGCGTAAATCTGCATCAACATCGTGTTGCGCTGCGGCAAGCCGCCGCAAGCGTATATCTCATTGATGGGAACGCCCGCGTCGTTGAATGACTCGATGATACGCCGTGTTCCAAACGCAGTCGCTTCGATCAGAGCGCGGTAGATTTCTTCCGGCTTGGTTCCAAGCGTCAAGCCGACAATGGTTCCCGACAGTTCGGCGTCGACCAAGACCGAGCGGTTGCCGTTCCACCAGTCGAGCGCAATCAATCCGTTCTGCCCGGGCGCGAGCGAGGCGGCGCGTTGTTCGAGCAATTCATGTACGCTAACGCTTTGCTCTTGCGCGTCATCATGAATGGATTTCGGCGCGCAGTGTTCGACGTACCAGGCGAAGATATCGCCCACTGCGGCTTGCCCCGCTTCGTAGCCGTAATAACCGGGCAGGATGCCGTCTTTCACGCAGCCGCACAGCCCGGGGATCATCTTCTTTTCGTCGGATAGCAGCATGTGGCAGGTCGAGGTTCCCATCACCATCACCATGCGGCCCGGCAGCGTCACCGAAGCGCCGGGCACGGCGGCGTGGGCGTCGATGACGGCGACGCCGACCGCGATGCCGGGGCGCAAGCCCATCCATTGCGCGGCTTGTTCGGTCAACCCGCCGGCTTTCTGACCGAGCGGTTTGATGTCGGTCGAGAGTTTCGTCCCGACGATTTCGCCAAGTTTGGGGTGCAGCGACGCCAACAGTTCTTGTTTGGGGAAGCCCTCGTCGCTGTCCCACATGCCTTTGTAGCCCGCCATGCACGAGCTGCGGGCTTCGGCGCCGCAGAGTTGTTCGACCACCCAGTCGCCGCCTTCAATAAAACGCGCAGCGGCGTCATAGATTTCTTCATCTTCGTCAAGCACTTGCCAGATTTTAGGGAAGATCCATTCCGACGACATCTTGCCGCCGTAGCGTTCAAGAATGGCATCGCCGCTCTGTTGGATGGCGGCGGTAATTTTATCGGCTTCGGGTTGGGCGGCGTGGTGTTTCCATAACTTGGGCCAGGCGTGCGGCCGGTTGTGATGGGACGGGTTGTTGCAGAGCGGCTGTCCGTCGCCGTCAACGGGAAGCACCGTGCATGAAGTAAAGTCGACGCCGATACCGACAATCTGCTCCGGCGCCGCGCCCGCGTCTTTCATCACTTGCGGCACGGTGCGCTTGAGCGTTTCGATCCAGTCGTTTGGGTCTTGCAGCGCCCAGTCCGGCCCCAGCGCCGGGCCGCCCTTGGGCAGCGCTTCGTCGATCACGCCGTTGGCGTAAGGATACACATGGGTAGCGACCTCTTCGCCAGTGTCTACATTCACCAGAAGGGCGCGGCCCGATTCGGTGCCAAAGTCGATTCCAAGCGCGTATCGTGTGCTCATCGTTGTTTCTCCCCAAAGAAAGATAGTACGCGCCTATGGTAGCAGACCCGATTCGCGGACGGCAACCGGCGGCGCGCTTCATGCTACAATGTTTGCATCTTGAACGGGAGCTCAAACTATGACGCCGCGCTTGTTAATTTGCGATGATGACGCTGACATCGTCCGCTTGTTGGAGATGCACTTGTCGTCAAAGGGGCATGAAGTTCGCACCGAATCATGCGCCGCAGGCTTGCGCCAGGCCATTCGGGAAGAAGAATTTCACGCCGTCTTGCTCGACTTGTTTCTGCCCGACGGCAACGGGATCGAACTCATCGGCGAACTGCGCGAGATGGAGCCGGACCTCCCGGTGATTTTGATCACCGCGCACGGCAGCATCGAACAGGCGGTCGAAGCCATCAAAGCCGGGGCGTATGATTTTTCGCCGAAGCCCATTGACCTGCCGCGCATCACCGCGACAGTCAAAAACGCCGTCGACCACGCCCAGTTGCGCCGCCGCCTGTCAGCCTATGAACGCACCCGCCGCAGCCGCCTCTGCAGCATGATCGGCAGCAGCCCCGACATGCAGGTCGTTTACCGCATCATCGAAACCGTAGCGCGCGCCAACGCCTCCGTGCTCATCACAGGAGAAAGCGGCGTCGGCAAAGAACTCGCCGCCCAGGCGATTCATGCGCTCTCGCCGCGCAACGGCGCCGAACTGATCGACGTGAACTGCGCCGCCATCCCCAAAGAGCTGATGGAAAGCGAACTGTTCGGACATGAAAAATCGTCGTTTACCGGCGCGGGCGAGCGTTCGATCGGCAAGTGCGAAAAAGCCAACGGCTCGACGCTGTTTCTCGATGAAATTACCGAAATGGCCCCATCGCTTCAGGCGAAACTGTTGCGTTTTTTACAAGACCATTCGTTTTACCGCGTCGGCGGCAAGGAGCGCATCGAAGTCGACGTGCGCATCGTGTCTGCCACTAACCGCGACCCGTTGCAGGCGATTGCCAACGGCGTCTTGCGCGAGGATTTATATTATCGACTCAACGTGGTGCAGCTGCCCATCCCGGCGCTGCGCGAGCGTCCGCAGGACATCCCCGAACTCGCCGAAAGTTTTCTCGCCCGCTTCGCAGGCGAACACAACAAGCGCTTCGCCGAAATCGACGACGAGGCGTTGGCGTTGTTATGCGCCCACCAGTGGCCGGGCAACATCCGCGAACTTTTTAACGGCATCCAGCAGGCGGTGGTGTTGAACGATGGTGATGTATTGACCGCCGACATGCTGCCGGAGACAGTGCGCAAGGCGGTCGAAAAGGCCGCCAAGGCCGACGTCCAGTCGCAGCGCCAGCAAGACGATGACGAGATTGTTCCCTTTGAGATCGTCGAGCGTGAGGCGATTGAAAACGCGCTGCGGGTTACCCGGGGCAACGTTGCCAAAGCCTCCGCCGCGCTGCATCTCAGCCAGGCGACCTTCTACCGAAAAATCCGCGACTACGATCTCGACATGAAATCGTTTAAGAAGAAGGGGTAATCTCCCCCTCGCCCTCTGGGAGAGGGCTGGGGTGAGGGCTTTAAAACTAGGGCGAATCTCTCCTCGCAAGTTGGAATAGTATGAGCAAGTTATGTCGGTGATTTTTTAATTATTTACTGAAATCTATTGAAAGGAAAAGTGATTCGGATGGCTTCCAATCACTTGCTAAAGTATCCGCCTTCTCAAGCCATCGCTGGATTCGATGTTTCGGATGGACCGATTCGCCCCAATATTCCATAAATAAAGCGTCTTCCATTTCATAAGATGCCGCAACCATTTCATTCTCAATAAGTTTTAACGCACGTTCGATGTAAATACCGCCCTCATCATCATTTAAAGGATTAGCAACACTTCCTGCTGAAAAAAGGTCTCTTGCCTGATGGCATATAACGCCATGATATGTCAATAAATAAAGGACAACATCATCATATTTGTTTCTAACATGCCTAGATTCAACAATACTTGGGCATAACAAAGATGCTTCTGCGCGTAACCTAACTTTTTCATCTTTACTTAATGATGTGTAGAGTCTTGCTTGAATTGGAAGCGTGTGGTCTGAATCAGGGGTATCCTCCAACCACCACATTCTTTCACCCTTTTTCAGTCTTGATCTAGCATAGGTTCGGATATGTTTCATTTTTTCTTCCATTGGAAGAATTCTAAATTCATCATAACTTATGCCCATTATATTAAATAATGAATTACTAGCAAAAAGTTCAACTTCAAAGCGTGGTACATGTGAAGTACGAACGTGAATTACACTTTGTTCATAATCACTCCAGCGCACTTTTGGAATACCACCCATTTTACCGAATAGGATATAAATCTTTTCGACAGATTCGATCCTATTCGTTTCCAAAACGCTATTTGCGACACTGCGCCAAGTGTCGTTGGTTGTGAATTTGACTTCAACTCCAAAGCGTCCAACGGCAATGTCAGGGAATGCTTGAGGGTGCGGCTTTAAATCTATAATAATTTCTGAATCATGTTGAACCGCATCTTTTAAAACATTTCGTACTCTATTTTCAAATTCCGGTGAAGTAGTGAACTTCTTTGTAATTGCTTCGCTTGACAATTTCTCACAAATTGAGTCCAGTATTATTTCAAATTCACTTTGCTTCATTATTTACACCGTTTAAAACTTTCAATACTGACTGTGCGATAAACCAAGACAGGACGGGTGGTACAGCATTCCCAACCTGCCTTTCAGTTTCTCTAAGTTTGGAATTGAAGAGAAATCTATCAGGAAATGATTGGAAACGAGCTGCTTCTCGCATAGAAATTCGTCTTGGTAGTGAATAATGAAACTGGATGTTTCCATGGCATTCAGCGCGAATTGTATAACCTGCCCTATAGGCTTTTAATTTTCTGTCACCCTGCTCGGCGCTTCTATTTGCACGACTCCAAATATGATTAATCTTTTCATCTTCTGGAACAGACTCAAGATCTCCTATGGCTTCAATTGCAGTAACATGTCTTTTGCATACAGGTTTAGGTGGAGTGAATTCTGGCAGCCCTGGAAGCGTTCCAACGATAAAAACACGCTCTCGTGTTTGAGGAACATTATAATCAGCTGCATGATACAGAAGATAACTAACTGTATAACCAAGTTCGCGAAAATCAGCAAGCACTCTACTTAATGAGTCAGCATTATGACGCATTAGCAAGCCTTTAACATTCTCTGCTATAAAAATTTTGGGAGATACCTTTGATATTACCTCAACCATTGCTCTATACAAACTACTTCGCTTTCCATTTATGCCTGCGCCTTTTCCATTTACTGAAATATCTTGACAGGGAAAACCTCCTATAACGATGTCTGCGGATTCGGGAACTTGGTTAATTAATTGCCAGATGTCTCCTTCTACTATATGATTTCCAATATTCGCACGATATGTATTACACGCAGAACTACTAATATCGTTTGCCCAAATGACGTTGATTGGATTTTTCTTATAACGTCTACCTAGAAATTGAAACCCACCAAGGAATCCTAAATCCATGCCGCCACATCCAGAAAAAAGAGATATGGCACTATATTTTTTTTCACTGATTTGCATTTTTTATATACCTTACTACAAAACTGATAAGTTATGATATTGTGAAAAACGTATAAAAAGTCTATTTCAAAATTACTTTTAATATACTCTAATCAAAAATCACCTCATCGGTCTACCCGTTTGTTCCAATGTTGAATGAGGATGAGCAGGTCGGCGGCGTTGACGATGCCATCGCCGTTTAAGTCTGGACTCGGCTGGCTGGGATTGGGCGTCGGCCCAACCGTCGGCGTGGGCTGCGGAGTGGGCGTGACCGTCGCCTCCGGCGGGAACAAAAACGGCGTCGCGGTCGGTTGCGGCGGCGCGTCCGGCGTCGGCGTGGGCAGCGGCCCCAATGACGAAGTCGCAAGAATCACGCGGTTCTCCTGGTCAATCACCACCAGCCCGGCGCGTCCATCGCTGAAATACACCCCCGGCAGCGCGAACAACACGTCGCTGCGGGTGAACACGCGTTGGGTTTGCCCGCCCAGAATATCCTCCGTGCGCTGGAACACCATTACTCCGTTGTCGCCGGGGTAAATAAATTCCGTCAGGCCGTCGCCGTTGAGGTCGAAGGCTTGCAGCGGCGACGAAAAACTATCAGCGGGCAGGCGCTTTTCAATCACGCTAAATTCGCCGCTGCTCGCAAACACGCGGCTGAAGAACCAGGTTGGTTCGACCTCGCCTGTGGTTGAAATTGATGTGAACTCGGTTCGCCCTGGAACCTCAGGTGACGCGGCGAATGTATATTGGAAATTCGCATCTTCGATGATGAGTTTGACGCGGTCGTTAAACGATAAGTTGCTGCTGGCTTTTAAAATGTATGGATCAATATTCGATGAGGTGCCGCCGCGCGAACGCGTGACTAACAGTTCATCGGCGCCATCTCCGTCGAGATCGGCGTAACCCAGAAAGCGGCGCCCCAGGTCAACCAGGTCGCCTTCGAGTTTAAACGAGCCGTCGCCGATTCCCGAAAAGAGTTTGGGGATCCCGCCCACGATGAGATCGAGTGCGCCGTCTCCGTTCGCATCAACCAGCGCCAGCGCGTTGAGGTTAGTCGTAATCGAAACCCCGGCGGTGAAGCCCGGCGAAAATCCGCCCGCATCATTCGCCAGATACACCGTCAAATTCACCACCGCCGCCGCGTTGGCTTGTGACGCGGCGATGAAGTCGGTCTTGCCGTCGCCATTGACGTCGCCTGCGACGACGCGCTGTGGATTATCGACCGCGAAATTCAGCGCAAACGGCAGGAACGATTCGCCGCCGGCGCCGCCGGATAGATACAAATCAATGCGGTCAGCATTGGCGAAATGCAAAAACAGGTCGTGCAGTCCGTCGTTGTTTACGTCGATGCTCTGCGCGTTGGTGATTGTATCCGTCGCGAGAAAACTCGAACTCTCTAAAAACGATTCCGCAGGCAGCGGCGCGGGCGTGGGCGGCGGCAGAGTCAGCACAGACGGCGGGCGCAGCTTCAATCCCCAGCCGATCAGCGTTCCGTTGTGATTTGGCATCGCGTCAATCACGCGCAGCGTCCATTCACCCAGCGGGCTTTTGTTGAGCAACGGCGCTAGTGGTTGGGTCGGCGTGGTTTTTGAATCATAAATCGGTGAAAAAGGCGCTTCGCTTGATGCGGTTTGGTTGTGCATCACCACGCTGGTTCCATCAGGATGCATCACCACGCTGGTTCCATCAGGATGCACCAGCGTAATCAATAATTGTTCGACGGCGGGGTGGTCGATTTGAACTGCGACCTCAATCGCTTCAAGCGTCTCGTCGCCGGGGATAAAAATCGAACTCGACAGCCCGGTTTGCGTGTCGCCGTCGGGGATGGGGGCGTTCACCTGCACTTCTGCAATGGCGTACGGCGTCTCCGCCGTCTGCGACCAACCGTTGAGCGAGAACGCAAATGCCAGCGCAACCACCAGCAGCAGGTTACGGATTTTCGCGGCGCGTCTTGGGTTTTGGTTTGCGCTTGGGCGCGGGCAGTTTCGCATCGTCTTGCACCATTCCGGCTTGTTCGAGTTCAGCAATTTTGTCACGATAAACCGCTGCCTTTTCAAATTCGAGATTTTTGGCTGCATCCACCATGCGCCGTTTGAGTTCGGCGATGGCGTCTTTTTTGTTGGCGTTTTTCACAGTGACCGATTCGGCGATGTCGAATAACAGTTCTTCGGTTTCGCGTTTTTTGGTCGAGCGCGCTTCGAGCATGGAGCGCACTTTCTTCTGAATCGTTTTGGGGATGATGCCGTGCTTCTCGTTGTACTCCAGTTGAATTTTACGCCGCCGTTCCATGACTTCAATCGCGCGGTCCATCGACCTGGTGCGCTTGTCGGCGTACATAATGACTTCACCCGCGACGTTGCGCGCCGCGCGTCCACAGGTTTGAATCAGCGAACGCTCATCGCGCAGGAAGCCTTCCTTGTCGGCGTCGAGAATCGCCACCAGCGACACCTCCGGCAGATCGAGCCCTTCGCGCAACAGGTTGACGCCGACGATGACGTCAAACTCACCGCTGCGCAGCCCTTCGAGAATCTCGGCGCGTTCCAGCGTATCCACCTGATGATGCAGATACTGAACTTTGATGCCCAGATCGAGCATGTAATTGGTCAGGTCTTCGGACATGCGTTTGGTGAGCGTGGTCGCCAATACGCGCTCGCCGCGTTCGGTGCGTTCGCGGACGCGCCCGATAAAATCGTCCACCTGTCCAGTCGCGGGGCGGATGGTGATTTTGGGATCAACCAGCCCCGTCGGGCGAATCACTTGCTCGACGGTCTGTTCGCTGCTTGTTAGTTCGATCTCCGCCGGAGTGGCTGAAACGAAAACCGCTTGCGAGAACGATTTCCAAAATTCATCGAACGACAGCGGACGGTTATCGAGCGCCGAAGGCAGGCGAAAGCCGAAATCAACCAGCGTGGTTTTTCGGCTGCGGTCGCCGCCCGACATGCCGCGCACCTGCGGCAGCATGATATGCGACTCGTCGACCATGAGCAGAAAATCATCAGGAAAATAATCAATCAGCGTATTGGGCGGCATGCCCGGCTGGCGTCCGTCAAGATGGCGCGAATAATTTTCGATGCCGTTGCAGAAGCCGGTCATTTGCAGCATCTCAAGATCGTACCCGGTGCGCTGCTCAAGCCGTTGCGCTTCGACCAATTTGTCTTCTTTACGCAACTGCGGCAGGCGCTGTTGTAACTCTTCGCGAATCGCGCCAATGGAATTTTTCAGCCGCTCAGGCGCGGTGACGTAATGGCGAGACGGGTAAATAGTGATGCGGCTGTGTTCGCCGATAACCTCGCCCGTTACGTGGTCGATGGAGAGAATGCGGTCGACGTCGTCGCCCCACAGTTCGATGCGGTAGGGGTGGTCGCCGTAGCCGGGAAAAATCTCGACCACGTCTCCGCGCACGCGAATGGTGCCGTGGTGGAAATCCATATCGTTGCGGTGGTATTGCAGATCGACCAGCCGCCGCAGCAACTTCTGCCGGGGGATGGTGTCGCCCACCGCAATCGGACACACCATTTCGCGGTATTCATCCGGCGAACCGAGGCCGTAGATGCACGACACCGACGCCACAATAATCACGTCGCGGCGTTCCATCAGGTTCATGGTGGCTTGCAGCCGCAAGCGCTCGATTTCATCGTTAATGGTGACTTCTTTTTCGATGAAGATATCTTTCGAGGGGACGTAGGCTTCGGGCTGATAGAAGTCGTAATACGAAACGAAATAGCCGACGGCGTTGTTAGGAAAAAACTCTTTGAACTCGCTGTAGAGTTGCGCAGCCAGCACCTTGTTATGCGACATGATGAGCGTCGGCTTGTTGACGTTGGCGATGACGTTCGCCATGGTGAAGGTCTTGCCGCTGCCGGTGACGCCGACCAGGGTTTGGAACTTCTTTTTATCAAGAACGCCTTGCGTCAGTTTTTCGATGGCTTGGGGCTGATCGCCGGTTGGAACGAAGTCGGCGACCAGTTCAAAGGGGATGTCTTTGACGCCCTGCGTTTCGGCGCGTTCGGCGCTTTCGACCATCTGCTGCAATTTCTCAACCCGCATCATTACTCCAAATAATATGAATTACGGTTAGTGTATCGCGAATGAGGAGTTCAGCCAATTGTGGAAACAAATTTCCTGTTTCGGCGA
The DNA here is from genome assembly GCA_030765645.1 of Candidatus Hinthialibacter antarcticus. Classification (NCBI taxonomy): domain Bacteria; phylum Candidatus Hinthialibacterota; class Candidatus Hinthialibacteria; order Candidatus Hinthialibacterales; family Candidatus Hinthialibacteraceae; genus Candidatus Hinthialibacter; species Candidatus Hinthialibacter antarcticus. The sequence continues at coordinate 22,452 of JAVCCE010000012.1, forward strand.
CATAGAAATCGTAGGGTGGGTTCTTAACCCACCAGTGGCAGCGGCGTTAAATTCTATGATTCACCGCCGGGCTCGAATGTTTGTGTCGTTGTGGTGGAACCATGCCTCCCTTTTTAAGGGAGGTGGCGCGTAAGCGTCGGAGGGATCAGCCGTAGCGACTGTCTTGAAATGTAAGGCCAGTGTCGTTGTGGTGGAACCATGCCTCCCTTTTTAAGGGAGGTGGCGTGTAAGCGTCGGAGGGATCAGCCGTAGCGACTGTCTTGAAATGCAAAGCCAGTGTTGTTTTGGTAGAACCAGGCCTCCCTTTTTAAGGGAGGTGGCGTGTAAGCGTCGGAGGGATCAGCCGTAGGGTCTTTACATTCAATATAGCGATATCAAATGAAATTTTTGGCGTCACCCCAAATTTTAGCAAAAGGCGTCTTCGGATCAGTTCCGTAGGGTGGGTTCTTAACCCACCAGTGGCAACCTCGTTAAATTTTATGATTCACCGTCAGGATCGAATATTTGTGTTGTTGTGGTGGAGCCATGCCTCCCTTTTTAAGGGAGGTGGCGCGTAGCGCCGGAGGGATCAGCCGTAGCGACTGTCTTGAAATGCAAGGCCAGTGTCGTTGTGGTGGAACCAGGCCTCCCTTTTTTAAGGGAGGTGGCGCGTAGCGCCGGAGGGATCAGCCGTTGGGTTTTGTACATTCAATATAGCGATATCAAATGAAATTTTTGGCGTCACCCCAAATTTTAGCGAAAGGCGTCTTCGGATCAGTTCCGTAGGGTGGGTTCTTAACCCACCAGTGGCAACCTCGTTAAATTTTATGATTCACCGTCAGGATCGAATATTTGTGTTGTTGTGGTAGAACCAGGCCTCCCTTTTTAAGGGAAGTGGCGCGTAGCGCCGGAGGGATCAGCCGTTGGGTCTTGTACATTAAAAACATCAGTTCAAATAAACTTCTTAGCATCCCGCCATAGGTCTTTAATCGGCGTCTTCGGATCAGCGCACCGATAGATGGCCCGATTGTTTTCATAGGGCATGGAGAGAGGGCGCTCAATTTCTCCAATGGGCTCAACTGTTTCAAATACTTCCTGGTTATCTTCAAGCGAAATGATGGTGATGTAGACAGACGCATCCATGTCCAGATCCGCCCAATACCAGTAATTGTTGTGCGGACACAAGACCGGCGGCAGGTTGTATTTGTCGCGGAAAAAATCAATCGCGCCCGCCTGCCCATAATTGCTAACAATCAGTACGCAATTGGCCCGCTCGTTTTCTGGCAGCGACTGCACCGCTTCGGACAATTGCCGCGCCATGTCTTCCCAGCCGATCATGTCGGCGAACAACTGAGGCAGTGCGCCGCTGTCGCTCTTCTCGCCGGAACTGGGGCGAATGCCAAGGGCTTCTGAATATTGGATGGACGCAGCGGGAGAGAGCACGGGCAATACAATCGGCGCAACCACAACGCCGCCCACGATGATTACGCCTAAGAGTATGGGCTTTGCGAAAGCAAGCCGTCCGCTCAGCCATTTCTCCCAGCAGACTGCCCCCGCCGCCATTACCAAGGGGTAGGCTGGCGCCAGGTAGTACGGCTTCGCGTTTTGTATGAGAAATACCGCGATCACAGCGACGAACAACCATCCCAAAAGACGATACGCGGCGCCGTCGCGAAACAGCAACAGCCAAATCAGCCCGGCGGTCCAGATGGGCAAGGCAAACGGGTTTGCATGCAACATAATTTCTTTGAGAAATTCCAGCGGCGAAAGCGGCGTGTTTTTATACTGGCTGGCGTTATGAATGAACTCCAAAGTGGGCCATCCGTGAGCAACTTGCCAGATGATATGCGGTAGAAAAATCAGCATGGAGATTGCGCCGCATATCCACAGCCATTTGTCGAGCAGCCATTTGCGTTGCGGCGTGAGCAGAATGCCGACGGCAAAGCCGAAGCCAAGAAACAACACGCTAATTTTATTTTGCAGCCCCAATCCCAAAGCAACGCCCAGCGCAATCCACAATGACGGCGCCGGATTTTGAATCAGTTTAATGATGAGCAAGAACGCAAGCGCCCAGAAAAAATGGTCGATCGGATTCATCGAATAAAACGTGTGGATGGCGAGATGAGAGGGCAGGGCGATGGTCGCCGTCACCGCCAGCCATTGGGCGAAGCGTTTGCCGCCCAGTTCCGCCGTGATCCACCCGGCGAGAAAGACCACCGCCGCGCCGAATATTGCAGGCAGCAATCGCAGCGCAAACAGCGATTCGCCGCCAAGCATACGGACGGGCGCCAGTAAGAGCGCGCACAACGGCGGATGATCAACGTAGCCCCAGTCGAGATGGTCGGCGCAGGCGATGTAATAATATTCATCGCGGAACATGCCATAGGGTTCAGGCAGGGCGAGCGTCATGGTGAAATGAATCAGCAATTTCACCATCGCCGCCGCGAGTAAGAGTTTCCAGCCGGGTACCTGCGTCAGTTTGGATAACATAGTGAAATATGTTTTGAGAGAAATAATTTCAAGATTTCATTAGCATACTAAGTTTTTCTGTAAATTGGATACTTTTTTTATAAATTGAATTGAGATTTCGCTGCATGTGGCATGGGTGCAACTCTGGGAGCGCCTGTGAGACAGGGCCATAAGCCCGCACTGAAGCGATTAGAGTTGTACCCATGCCTGAATTGCGTTGTCAATTTTTGATAGGCCTGAATACATTTTCGTAATCAAAATCATGGTTATCCATCAATCGAAGTACTCACTTACCGGATGAACTGTTTTTATCTTTACTTGTATCAGAAAAAAAATAATTCTGGACTACATCAATTCTTCAACGCCATATAACACAATTTTGGGATTTTCTATGATATACAGAGGGATAATCCCGCAATGGCGAATGGGTAGCCGGGCGGATAAAACACATGCCAGCCGCCGCACAGTCTCAAGCCTTCGCCGGTCGCGATGTTCTCGCCGAGTTTCGCGTACGCCGTCCCATCGGTGAAGATAAAATAGCGCGCATAGACGGAAAACCCGCCAAGGATGATAGCGATGAATACAAGTATGAGTAATACGATACGAAATTGATTTCTTTGTTCCACGGGGTTCCGTCCATGATTAAGTAGTCGCGTAAATAATTCTATCGACATCAAGTGACTATGTCAGGTGATTTGCTTGGTTGTTTATTGCATGAGTCATTTTTGACCTGCCCATTCTATCTTATATGGGAAATCCCGGTGCAAACAGAATCAACCGTGATTTACGGGAGGTGGAGGTGGCAATGTTATTGACTTAAGACTTTTAGCCCCCCTTAAAAAGGGGGGACGACGCTGAAAGCGCCGGGGGGGGGATTTCAAAACAGCGCAAAAAAAGCGATACATTCAAACAATTGAATTTCAAGGGCTGCCCTCATTTCATTCGGCCTTGCCCTTGCCACCCCTTAAGTCAATGACATTGGTGGTGGAGGAGGTGGAGGTGGTATTGTATGAATGCCTTTAGGTTGCGGCACGACAATTTTGCTGCTTTTCCGTAAATAGATGAATAGCAGGACCATATAGATGCAAGCCAAACACCCAACTAATCTTGAATAATACCACATGGCAAAATGCATATAAAAACCATAAACGAGATAGGTGAGTAGCGCTGCTAACAAAATGAGAAATACGTTAGATCGTTTATGCTTGGTTTTTACCATTTGAAGCGTCAAATACATACACCAAAATCCTAGACAGCACTGTATGATGATTGGTAAGAATGTTGCGTGAAACCACCCAAAATAAGAAATGAGCCATTGTCCGACGTACGGAATCCAGGTAAAGCCATAAACGGCAAATGACATCCAGTAGAGTGTCGCCGCGACCACAAAATCCATGAAACCTGAAATGTAGGTCACGATCAGCATGGTAAAGATTGTACGGATGAATATGGCGACATGGTTAGCAAATGAATTTTTCATATTAAGGCGATTCACTTCGATCATCATCAAGCTCAAACATCACATTCGAGCAAACAACTCGTAGTTCTTCGTGACGGGTGGCAAAGACAAGAATGAGTGAAGCAAATTCAGTAGGGTGGGTCATTTTTGACCCACCGATTCTAACATCACACAATTCCGGGTGGGTCGATATAACGCGACCCACCCTACGATCCTACATCTTCCCAAACAATTCTTTGTTCTTCGGGTAGATTTCTTTAAACCATTCAAAGCGTTCGTCGTAGAGTTTTTTATTTTCGGGATTGGGCTCGTAGGTGTGTTCGACTTTTGCGACGGCTTTGGCTGCTTCGGGGATAGAGTCGTACACGCCGCTGGCCGCGCCCGCCAACACCGCCGCGCCCAGACATCCCGCCTCGGCGACTTGCGGCGCCGCAACCGGCGCGCCCATAATGTCGGCCTTAATCTGTAACCAATAGGGCGACTTTGCGCCGCCTCCGGTGGCGCGGTAGGCTTCGACTTTGCCGCCCGCCTGCGCCAAAAGTTCCATGCCCTGGCGTAGTTCATAGGTTACGCCTTCGAGCAAGGCGCGGGTGATCTCCGCCTTGGTGGTGTCGAGCGTCAATCCCAAGATCGCCCCCTTGCTCTTGTTGTCGAAATGAGGAACTCCCGTGGTAGTGAAATGGGGAAGCACCAATAAATTCGTCGGCTTGTCGGCGGCTTCTTCGGTAAGAATCTCATACACGTCGCGCTTCTGCTTTTTGGCTCGCTGCATTTCTTCGCGGGCGAACTGGTCGCGATACCAGCGGAACAAAACCGCCCCCGTGTAGTTATAGACCAACACGCAATATAAATCAGGACAGGTATGGTGATAACAACACAGGTTGCTCGCCAGCATCTGTTCATTGAGCAGCGCCTTATCAAACGCGGCGCCGATGCAGGCCACCGTGCCGATGCCGTAGGCGGCGGTCTTGGCGTCGGTCACGCCTGCGCCCAACATCTGGCAGGGCTGGTCGTGTCCGCCCGTCACAACTTTCACGCCGCGCGGCAGGCCGATCTCGTCCGCGATGGAGTCAATCACCGTCCCCACCAGCGTCCCCGATGGAACCGCCTTGGGCATGACGTCTTTGGTGAGACCGACTGCGCCGAGAAAATCGTCGCGCCATTCTTCTTTGACGATGTCGAACAACATGGTGCGCCCGGCAAGGCTGAAATCGACCACCGCTTCTCCGGTGAGAAAATAATTGATCAGGTCTTCGTAGCCGAGAATGTACTTGGCGTTGTCGAGCACTTCGGGTTGGTTGTCGCGATACCAGTTAAGTTTGAGCGCGGTGAAGATCGACGCGGGCGGCTGTCCGGTGGCTTGAAAGAGCGTGTCGCGGCCAAAGCGTTCGATCCATTGTTCGACGTAGGGGCCGGTGCGCGGATCAAAACTGACAATCGAGTTTGATAGAAACTCGTCATTGGCGCCGATCGCAGTGACCGCTTCGCCTTGGCATGAAACCGCCAGCGCCTGGATGGGGTCGCGCTTGGTCTTTTTTGAAACTTCGCGGATGCAGTCTTTGGTATCGTTCCACACTTGTTTGCTGTCGAGTTCGGCCCAGCCCGGGTTGGGCGCGTGAAGCGGATATTCACGGTAGGCATAGGCGATTAACTTGCCAGATTCATCGAAGGCGACGGCTTTGCATCCAGTGGTGCCGATATCAATACCCATTAAACTCATGGCGACAATCTCCCAAATGTATTCTTCAATTTACTATAAGGGAAATCGCCTTGGGAGCACAAGGCTAAACTTACGCTCTTTATGATTAGTACCGCCTTTCAAATGTGTCATTGCTTCGAAGGGGTGGCAAGGGCAAGGCGTCGCGAAGCGACGGCAGCCCTTGATGCAACCTGAGGCAGGGAGGTCTCGCTTCTCGGTTTATGAGGCAATTTGTGCGGCGCGTTTTCTTTTCCCACCGTTTCAAGCATTCAAAACTTCTCGGTGGGTCGGTAAGGCGTGACTCACCCTACGCTTTTAAACTCGCCCCCTCGGCGTCTTACAAATAGCGCAAACGATGGCGCGGATAGTTTTAATTAGAATTAACACCTTTGAACAAGCATCAATCGTTTTTTTCACCCTCACCCCAACTCTCTCCCGCCAGCGGGCGAGAGGGCCGGTTGTGTGATTTCAACACCTGAATGGTTTTTCATTCATGCTTTCGGTAAAGCAGCCGCTATTGCCTTCTCCCTCTGGGAGAAGGGTAGGTTGAGGGCAGTAAGACTGGATAGAAGAACCAAACGATTATCGTGACAGGCCTGATTAACGCGGCGGCCGCGCTGAAAGATGCGCCGCATTCGATCAAAACAAAAACGGGCGACCGATTGGCCGCCCGTAGAAAACGTATGTTGATCTACAAATTAGTTCGTGCCGCCGATGATCTGGCTGTTGAGAACAAAGATGTTTCCTGATGAGGTCAGCCCATTCGACGGCAGGTAGATAAAACCGCCGGAGCGTTCGCCAAGCGCTTTGTAGCCTGCTTCGCCCCAGGGGAAGTTTTGTTCGCCGTTCGGGCCAAGCGAAGTCATCAGATATTCGATGTTCTGGCGTCCCATCATATTAAACGCTGCCGTGCTGTCTTTGCAGTTTGGCGTCCCTTGCGGGCCGAATGAAACACGCGATGTGTATTCATACACTGGTTTCAAGCCGTCTTTGATCGACTGGCGGTTTTGAAATTCTGCGTTGATCCCCGCGAAGGCGTCTTCCGGAATTTGTCCAATATACGAAACCGGCGTGGTGAGTGGGATGTATGACAGGTGTTCTGCCTGGCCGACGCCGCAGTCGCCGTCATAGGTATACTGGTTGCGGTCTAGGCGGTATTGTTCCTGCGCCATGGCAACGGCCTTCATGTCTGACACCACCCGCGCAACCTTGGCGCGCATTTGCGCGTTCAAAAAGTTGGGTACGGCGATGGCCGCCAGAATGCCGATAATCGCTACAACAATCAACAACTCAATAAGCGTAAAACCCCGTTTCTTCATTACACGACCTCCCTACAGATTAACGATGTGTGTTCAAATGGTGTAAATTCTTCAACCAATTCCGCCGCTCCATTGAGCAGCGAGAATTAAAAATATTCGTCTTCGTTACTTTGATTTCTTTTTTGCGGGCGCCTTCGGCAATAACATGTCCGGGCCGGTCATGGTTTCTTCGGGCGTGTGCGTGATGATTTTTTCGACGTCTTCATGCGGGTTGGGAATGACATGCGCAGAGATCACTTCGCCCACCCGGCGCGCTGCCGCTGCTCCTGCTTCGACGGCTGCTTGTACGTCAGCGACGCCGCCGCGCAGAGTCACCGTCACCATGCCGGGGACGTTATATTCTAATTGCGTGACAATTGTTTCCGCTGATTTGACTGCTGCATCGCTCGCTTCAATTCCAGCGATGAGTCCCCTTGTTTCGATTAATCCCAAAGCACTCATACCAATGCCTCTCTTGAACCATTCTATATATTGATCGCATAATCATACGCGAAATTCATATAAAACAAAAGCGCGTATATCAATAATCCTGCGATTTTGTCCTTGGCGTGAGGTCAAAATTGTGGTTAGAATAGATCACGATTTTCTAATGGAGACTAAAAAAACATGACTGATTCTAAAACGCCGTCAGAAATCAAAGCCGTATCCAACCGTCGCCGCTTTCTGAAAACCTCCAGCGCTTCGCTCGCGCTCGGGCTGACCGCTGCCAACTACCGCGCCGCCTCCGCCGCGCCCAACGACAAGATTCGTATGGGTTTCATCGGTCTCGGTGGAATGGGCACAGGCCGCCTCAATGAATTTATGCGCCAGGAAGACGCCGAAGTCGTCGCCGTCTGCGACGTTGACAGCAGCCACTTGGCCAACGCTATCAAAGAAGTCGAAACCCGCCGCGATATGACGCCGGACGCCTATTCCGATTTCCGCGAACTGATCGCCCGTAATGATATCGACGGCGTGATGGTCGCCACCCCCGACCATTGGCACGCGTTGACCGCGCTTACCGCCTTGAACGCAGGCAAAGACGTGTTCGTCGAAAAACCGTTGTGCCATTCGATCAACGAAGGCCGCGAGTTGGTCGATGCCGCCAAGCGTAATAACCGCATCACTCAAATGGGCAACCACATCCACAGCGGCAACAACTATCGCCGCGTGGTCGAGATGGTGCAGTCGGGCAAATTGGGCGGCATCACCAAAGTCGCCTGTTGGAAAAGCAGTTCCATGCAGAATATGGGCAAGCCCGACAACGCGACGCCTCCGCCTGAGTTGAACTACGACTTCTGGCAAGGCGCCGCCCCCAAAGAACCGTATAATAAAAATCGCTCGCATTTTACTTTCCGTTATTTCTGGGATTACTCCGGCGGCGACTTTATGGACTTCTGGTGTCACATCACCGATGTCGCGTTTTGGGCGCTTGACTTGGGCGCGCCGCTCACCGTGAGCGCCACTGGCGGACGTTGGTACCATGACGACAACGCCGAGACGCCCGACGTGTTTGAAGCAACCCTGACCTTCCCCAATAATTTGATTTTAACCTGGACGCTGCACCCTAAAGGCCTTCCCGGGTATGAACAATTCGGCGGCATCGGTTGCGTCTTCCAGGGTGACGACGCCACCTGCGTCACCAATTACGGCGAGAACAAAATCTTCGTCGATGGAAAAGAAAACCCCGACTTTGAACGCCCCCCGCAAAGCATCCCCAACTCGCCGGGGCACATCCGCCAGTTCCTCGATTGCATGAAATCGCGCGAGCAGGCCGACTGCAACGTGGAATATGCGTATAAATTGACCAAGCCGGGCCTCTTGTGCAACATCGCTTATCGCATCGGCGAAACCCTGCATTGGGACGATGAAAAAGAGCAGGTGATCGGCAACTATCGCGCCAATCAAATGGTCAACCGCAAATACCGCCGCCCCTGGTCGATCTAAAGCCGGGCAGCGAGTCTTTTCGTGTACAATGTGAATCCCCCCTGGCGCAACGCTAGGGGGGACCAATTCAGGCGAACAGCGCCGTAGGGTGGGTTCTTACCCCACCATGAAAAACCTCGCAAGCATAAAGGGTGCCGTATGCAACAGTCGTTACAACCGCTCGATTACGCCATCATGTTGGGCTATTTTCTTTTCACCATGGGGCTGGGCGTCTATCTCGGACGCAATATCAAAACCGGAAAAGACTACTTTCTCGCCGGGCGCTCGCTGCCCTGGTGGGCCATCGGCATGTCGCTGGTGGTGTCAGACATCGGCGGCGTCGACATCGTCGGCCTGGCGGGCGAAGCCTACGAACACGGCCTCGTCTTAGGCAACTTCGACTGGCTGGGCAGCGTCCCGGTCATGATTATCGCCGGGTTTGTTTTCATCCCGCTGTTCTGGCGCTCGGGCGCATACACCATTCCCGAATTTTTAGGCCGACGTTATAACTCAGCCATTCAAACCATCGTATCGGGCATCTGGCTTGTGGTGATGGTCTTCAATCTGGGCATTATGCTCTACGCCACCGCCGCCATGATGAAAGTCATGCTGGGCTGGCCGGAAGGATACTCCATTGTCCTGTCCGCCGTATTTGTCGGCCTCTATACCATTGTCGGCGGGCTATCGGCGGTCGTCTATACCGACGTGATTCAGTGCATCGTGATGATGGTCGGCTGCGCCATCGCTCTCGTGATTGGCATCAATGACGTCGGCGGGCTAAGCGGTTTGCGCGAAACCATCCTGGCAATGGGCCCTCAATATGAAAACCATTTCGATCTGGTGCGCACGGTCGATACCCATACCGATTATCCCTGGACGGGCGTCTTGATGGGCCTCGGCTTCGTACTCGCGCCCGCCTATTGGATCGGCAACCAGGCCATTGTCCAACGCAGCCTGGGCGCCCGGACTGAGTTTGAAGCCAAGGCGTCATTCATCTGGGGTTCACTCCTCAAAATCTTTATCCCGATTTTGATGGTTATCCCCGGCATCGTCGCGCTGGCGCACAACCCCAATGTTGAAAACATTAACCATGCGGTGCCCATTCTCATTCGCGACACCTTGCCGACTGGCCTGCTGGGCATCTTCTTCGCCGCATTTCTGGCTGCATTCATGTCGAGCGTCGATACCAGCCTCAACTCCAGCGTCACTCTTTTGACGACGGACTTTTATAAGAAATTTCTGTTTCCAAACGCGGGCGAAAAACACCTGCTGCTTGTCGGGCGGCTGCTGACCATCGTCTTCATCCTCTGGGGAATCGGCTTTGCGTTCTGGGTATGGGCGCGCGGCGAAGGCATCTACACCATTATTCAAACCATCTTCTCGCTCTATCAGGGGCCGAGCCTTTCAATCATCATCCTGGGCGTTTTATGGAGCCGAACCACCGGCGCCGGCGCCTTGGTCGGCCTGCTATCGGGTATCGGCGCGGCGGCGGTGTTGCACTTCACCCACAACGCGCTCTATGACGAGGCGCTGGGCGCATCGACGCTGTTCCAATATGACGATCCGTTCTTGTTAATTGCCTGGTGGGCGTTTGCCGTTTCGTTTGTCGTAACAATCATCGTCAGCCTGCTCACGCCGCGTGAACCCGAAGAAAAGCTGGATGGCCTGGTTTATAAATATGGAAGGAGCGCCGCCTAATGGCTGAATTCATCGCTTCGATACTCAGCGTTCCCGGCGAGGCTTTGCGCCAATTGATGCTGATGATCCCCATCAGTATCGCCAAGTTATTCTTCATCGCCTATTTCGCGGGCATTGGAATCTGGGTCTGGACGCTCGACCCTTCCGACGTCATTGGTGAAGTACATGGGCGAAAAAAGCCCGTTGACCTGCGCCCTTACGCCACCGCATCCATGATCGCCATGGTCATTATTTATTGGCTGCTGTAGGTAGATGGAACTGTTTGTACATTGATAGCCAAGGTAGAGTGGGCTCGCGAAGCAGCCCACCATGCAATGTTTCAATTATCATGAACGGCAGGTAATAACCCACCAATATTTCGAATGCTGTGGGGAGGGCGAACCTCCTGGTGAGCCGGATAAAACCGAAAGCCTGCTCCCTCTCCCACTGGGAGAGGGTTGGGGTGAGGGCTTGGATATATATCCGTTTTTATTCAAACGCGGCTCGGCGGGAGCCTCGCCCTCCCCGCAC
>JAVCCE010000013.1 GCA_030765645.1 Candidatus Hinthialibacter antarcticus
AGACGGGAAAACAAAAATGTCCATTATCAGCGCCGTCATGGCCAAAATCGTCACAATTCTCAACGCTCGAATTCAAGAATCTTTACAAAAAAATCAACTCCTCGTTCAACAGAGTTGATGACACGAACAAAATTAATAAGGTGGTTTATTGCTTACAGGTCTTGGGTTTTGATTATTTTTGAGGAACCGTTGTGGAGGGTCAGTGCGCGCCGTCCGTGCATGAAGGCGACCAGTTCTTCGCCGATCAACTCAGAGGCTTGGGGCGTGAGAATTTCTTGATCGACCAAATCTTGAGCGCATTCGAAGTGGTTTAAAAATAATAAATATATTTTTCGCGGCGAGATGAGAAAACGCGATGCGATGCCGTGTTGTTCGGACAGCATTTCTAAAAAACAACGCAAAAGTTCAACGGTGCGGGTTTCGGTATGATTGCTTGAATGAGCCTTGGCGGGTTTTTGCGGCTGGCTTTCAACACCGCGTTGAATGGCGGCCAAAATCTCGGGGCCTTGCGAGGACACCTCATCTTTTGGGATGCCGCGAAAGGTCTCTAAATGTTTCAACTCTTTGGGGCGTACTTCGGCGAGGTCGAGTAGAACGCCGTCATCCATCAACCATTTTCGGGGGATGTTGAGATGGCGGATGCGGTGTTCGCGCCATCGGGCGAGTTCGACCAAGACGGGAAACGTCTTGGATGTAATGCGCCCACTTTTTGACAAACGCTTGGCGATTTCCTCCGGTTGCGGTTCATAGAGCGCCGGGTTTTCAAACTCCGCTGAAAGCGCCATCGCCCACGGGCGGCGGTTCTGTTCGTCGAGTTCGGCTAACAACTTTTCGCCGAGTTCGACCAAGTGGACAACGTCGGCGTGAGCGTAATCAATCAGCTGTTCCGGCAGCGGGCGTAACGACCAGTGGCTGCGGGCGTGTCCTTTTTTGATGCGAACGCCAAGCGCCTGGCGAAGCAGGTTACGTAGGCTGATGTTGTCGCCATAGCCCAACAGCGACGCGGCCAGGGCCGTATCAAGCGTGGGGCATGCGGTAACGCCGAAACTGGTGTAAAGGCATTCCTGGTCGGCTTGCGCCGCATGGAAAATTTTTAATGAATTGGGTGATTCAAGTAGATCAAGCAATGGCTGAAAACTATCAAGCGGCTTGCCGTTTGAAGAATCAATAAATGCGCGCGCATCAATTAACCACGAGTCGTCGCGGTTCGCGATCTGCATCAGTTCAAGCGTCGGGAAGAATGTTTTCTCGCGGATAAACTCCGTATCAATCGCAATGAACGGGGCGTCTTTCAGTTGTTCCGCCAGTGCGGCAATGGACGCGGGCGAATCGATGAGTTCCTTATGTTGCATGTTTCTATTTCTGACTTTCTAAGAACGCGACCGCGATACGGCTGTCGATCTTCGCTCCCCCTTTTGGACGCGGCGTTTCATGATTCGTTCGGGTTCAATCTCCGTCAAAAACTACTTTGAATGCATCAGACCAAACAAGATGTTGAAAACCGCTTTGTCTCCATTGTAAAAGCAATGTCGATAGGATCGAAGACGAATGGCCAATTCTTTTTACACAAAATGGTCTTTACTGCTTTATGCTGAAGCGAAATATGATAATTTAATAGTGCCTTTATATCCGAAATGGGAGCATTGCAATGACTCACACCCTGAAACGCCGGAATTTTATTCAAACTGGAATCGTCTCCGCAGGCGCAGTTGCATTGGGAGCCAATTATGCACTAGCGGCGAAACCCAAGCGCAAACTCAAACTCGGCTTCGATAACTTTTCCATTCGCGCCCTCAATTGGGACGCCGACCAGATATTGGATTACGCCAATACGTTGGGCGTCGATTGCGTGTTGTATTCTGACCTTGATGTTCTGAAAAGCCATGAAGACGCCTATCTCAAAGCGCTCAAGGCCAAAGCCGACCAATACGGCATCCAACTCTACGCCGGAACGGGCGGCGTTTGCCCCAGTTCAGGGCGGTTTATTAAAAAATGGGGCAGCGCAGATGATCATCTGTCTCTCTTAATTCGCGTTGCTGAGCGCTTAGGCTCTCCTGTCGCCCGTTGTTATCTAGGTTCAGGCCAGGACCGCACCGAAGGCGGCGGCATTCAACACCACATTGAGGTATTGGCAAAGACGTTGCAATCCGTCCGAACCAAGGCGCTGGACGCAGGCGTGACTTTTGCCGTCGAAAACCATGCGGGCGATATGCAATCGCACGAGCTGAAACAGTTGATTGAATTGGCGGGCAAGGACTTCGTCGGCGCGACGCTCGATTCAGGCAACGCCGCCTGGACGCTGGAAGACCCCCAAACTAATTTGAAAATTCTCGCGCCTTATGCGGCGTGTTCCGGCATCCGCGATAACTCCATCTGGGAATACGAAGACGGCGCCAAGGTCGTTTGGGCATCGCCCGGCGACGGTGATATGGATTGGGACAAATATCTTGCGACCTGGCTTGAACGATGTCCCGATACGCCGTTCGTGTTGGAAATTATCAATTGGATCGACAACCCCCGCGAATATGCTTATCTCAAGCCGGAATTCTGGAAAGGGTATGAGGATGTTCCTGCGGAATACTTCGCGCGTTTTGTGGCGATGGCGAAGAAGGGCAAACCCTATTCGCATCCAGCCGATAGACCCAAAGGCGAGCGCTCTGACGCCTTGATGCAGCAGCAGCAAAAATATGACCTGGAGCGCAGCCTTGCCTTCTGCAATAAACTCTTAGCAGTGTAATTTCGTATACGATCAAGCGGCGGTCTGGGGATGATAAGGTCCCTCAACCGCCGCTTTTTTATTGAAATTTCCACCAGAACCGGATACGGTTTGTTGTAAAGTTGTTTGCTAGGGTATTCTTTGTAAGATTAGTCAATGTAGTTAGTTAGGAGAATTTATTTTTGAGGCTGTTTCCCGATTTGTTTCCGTCACTATAAATTAATTTCATCAATTTTATTTTAGGGACTTTTATATCCTACGCGCAGAGTATAATATAGGGATATATTCTATGATTGAGGTAGATGATTATGCCAGCTGTTCTGGCGTCACCCAAACCAATGCTTGATATAGATGCAGTCAACGCACAACTTGAAGGCAAGCCGCCCCGCGAAGTGATCCAATGGGCGTATGAGACATTTGGTGACGGATTAGGGATGCTGTCGAGTATGCAAAAGACAGCCTCCGCCATGATGCACATCCTCTACGCGCTAGACCGTACCGACGTGGAGATCATGTTCGTCGATACTCAATATCATTTTCCTGAAACACTGCAACTCCGCGACGAATTCATCGAAAAATTCGGCTTAAATATCAAAACCTACTATCCCGAACATTCGCCGGAAGAACAGTTCCGTCAGCATGGACGCGAATTGTACTTAAAAGACGGCGACTATCAGGTCTGCTGCGAATTGCGCAAAGAGAAGCCGTTTCTAAAAGCCGCGCAGCCGTTTAACGCCTTGCTTTCCGGTTTGATGCGCTCAGAAGGCGGCGCCCGAAAGAACATCCCGGTGGTTTCGGTAGACCCACGAATTGATGGCTATAGAATACATCCGCTGCACACGTGGACGGGTGAAGACGTTGAGGCCTATCTGGCGGCGAACCAGGTTCCTGTTCATCCGCTGCATGATAAAGGTTTCCCCAGTATCGGTTGCTCTGTTTGCACCACAGCGGTTCAACCCGGCGAGGATGAACGCGCTGGACGTTGGCGCCACATTCGTGAGCAGCGCGGTACAGATGAAAAACTCTACTGCGGAATTAATTTTACCGACAAAAAGTAATCAACATGCGCTATCAACACGACTGCATCGCTTGCTCAAAACGGCAGGGAAACCGCATTTACAATATTGCGCTGGGTGGCGAGCCTGGCTCGTCTGAGCATTATTGCGAAAAATTACAACAAGAATTAAACGAAAAAATTGACGCCTTCGACCCCGGACATTCTCCAGCGCAATTATCTTTGACGGCCATCCGTGCTGCACAGAAGTACGCAGGCGTTGAAGACCCCTTCGTCGAACAAAAAAAACAAAACAACCAACTCGCGCTTTCGTTAGAACCCGACTTGAGAAAGCGAATCGAAGCCAGCGAAGACCGTCTTCGTATTGCATGTCTGTTGGCGGCGTGCGGTAATATTATTGATTTAGGGCCTGCGGATTCGTTCGACATCAACGCGACCATTGAAAAGGTGTTGAGCGAAGGGTTTCAGCGTGACGAATATAATGGCTTTGTTGCAGAACTCGACCGAATTCACCAACGCGACGCGGCGCCTAAGGTAGTGTATTGCTGTGACAACGCGGGCGAGATTGTTTTTGATCGCCTACTCATCGAAGAATTGCAACGCGCCTATCCCCGTCTCGAGATTACCGCCGTTGTCCGTCAGAAGCCCGTTTTGAATGACGCCACTCTGGAAGACGCCCGCGTCGTCGGGCTGGATCAGGTTACGCGGGTGATTGACAATGGAAACGACCTGCTCAGAACAGTGATGGAGTTTGCCGGAGATGAGTTGCGCGGGGCATTCGCCCAAGCAGACGTCATCATCTCAAAAGGCCAGGCCAATTACGAAACGCTATCCCACCAACCCGAATTGATTTTCTTTATCCTCAAAGCCAAGTGCGACGTGATCGCTTCCTCATTGAGCGTCAAACTCTACGACGCCGTTATGACTCGCAGCCCCTATCTGGCCTCGAAAATACCGATCATCTAATCGAACGCTTTGCCTTCATTATTTTCTTTTACTCAATTATTTAATTGACGCCGCTCTGTCTCTCCTGTACATTCAAATTAAATAGGCAATCGGGCAAATGCTCGATTGGGTAAATTCAACTCTCGTGGGGGGAGGAGAAGATTATGGACGGACCAATCAATCGTAGGGAATTTGTGGGTGGGTGCGCAGCGGGGGCGATTGCTCTCGCAGCGAACCGGGTTCAGGCAAATCAGCAGTCCAACTGGCCGCTTCAAATGCCGAAGGTGAAAATTCATCAGTTGTATATTGGGCGCACTGGAGGAATTTATCTCTCCCGGCCCGAAGCGGAAATTCAACGCTTCGAAGACCATTTGAAACATATTGAACAAACACTTGGTGATGTTGAGTTCGTTGGCGGCGAGATCATCCCGCCGGAGAATGTTGACGCTCTTCTGCCCAAGATCAAACAAGCGGACGGCGTATTGTTTTTTCATCTTTCAGGACACGGGGGCGGCGCGCCTGAACAGGCGATGAAAAAAATCATTGAGACAGGCGTCCAAGCCACGGTGTTTAGCCAACCATTCAGCGGACACGGCTGGATGTATTTTCCCCGTTGGCAAAAAGAAGGTCACAAAGTCATGCTGGCGCCCAGCAGCGATTGGAGCGAGATTGACCGCGCCGTCAAGTTGATGCGCGTCGCGCCCCATTTGAAACGCACACGCATGTTAGTGATTCGCGGGCCGCTGGGCACCGAAGCGGCATGTTCGGCTGAGAAGGTCAAAGATACGCTTGGCGTTGAAAT
>JAVCCE010000014.1 GCA_030765645.1 Candidatus Hinthialibacter antarcticus
AATGAATCCCACCTTTGGTTTTCGATGCGCTTTTTCGATACGCTTCTATTGGTGGGTTTCGCTGCGCTCAACGCCACCCTACTTGAAACGCATCATTCATCCGAGCCGGGTAGGGTGGGCTCGTGAAGCAGCCCACCGCGAAAATATACATAACGAAACTTAGTTTCGCGCAGGGTGGCAAGCCAAGACGGCGCGTTAGCGCTAGGGGGGATCACGCAGGAGCGCGAGTATCTATACTCGCATCAGTGGATGCCGTTGTGGACAACGCCGCGCTCCCAGGAATACAGTGATGAAAACTCAATCCGCACAGTATTCTGACAATCACTATAAATAGTCAAGGAGGCGGCATCCGAAGACACCGCCTCCCACTCATCGTCCGCAACCCTGACTCAGGCCAAATCATACCGAAAGAATACGCCATGATTTGTCCGTCATCAAGACAATTAAGGTGAGTCCCAATCATTGGTTCTCACAAAGCGATCCGGTTATTTCGCCCCGACAGGGTCGCCGCTAAGCAACGAGATGTAAGGGCGGCTATTGCCAACCGGACCAATTTTTGAGAACCAAATAGATGAGAACCGAGTCTCAACTGCCGTTATGGTTGCTGGTCCAAATTCAATGAACTCAATGGAGAGAAAAACAGCCAACGCCTACGAGAACGAGGCCGATTGAGCAATGTTTATTCTCTCTGTGCACATTCTACTATCGGCATGCTTGCTACAATTCTTGACAGAAGAAATAGCTGTTAATAACCAAGGAGAAAATTTGTAAACTCGCTCCATGCACTTGATTTTTGGATAACGTAGCAAAAGTTAACACCCATTAAATGATATTCGCTGAGATATATCCAAACCGAAGCCTACTACTTAAGGCGTATAATTAGAACACGTTACGACACATTTTGTTTTCAGGAGCGATTTTATTCTACAAATAGGCCATTTTGGGGTCGCAACATTTTTTTGTACCTTTAAATAGACCATCCAATTTTTTGCCTGTGGATAAGTTGTTAATGTAATCTTGCCGAAAAACTCATTTCCTCAAACTTTTGTGTGGGTTAGGGCGATTCTATTCATTATGTCCGCATTGCTTTCCGGTACAACGAACATCTATAGATACAAGACACACAAGCGTCTGCATTTCCGTATAATGTGGTCGCCTGTGATTGACAGAGCCATATCAGAAAAATATAATGCGCATTCGTCTATTGCCCGGGTGGTGGAACCTGGTAGACACGTACGTTTGAGGGGCGTATGGCGTGAGCCGTGCGGGTTCAAATCCCGCCCCGGGCATAGAAACTCAAACGCAACGAGAATGCGTTCACTTGACAAGGTGAAACGGAACTCGATACAATTCATCCCCTAAGTCGGGGACTAATCGACAGAGCCACATCGAAAGGGAAAATTCATGCCCTGCGGTAAAAAGAAAAAACGCTTGAAAATCGCTACCCATAAGCGCAAAAAGAAGCGCCGTCAAAATCGGCACAAAAAGCGTAAAAGCTAGCTTCTAACTCCTGCGCGGCGGATATCCGCCGCGCAACTGACTACATCAATGGAAGGCGCTCTATGATGGATATCACAGAAGTTAAAGTTTACCCTGTCCGCAAACACGACGATAAACTCAAAGCGTTTGCGACAATCATATTGGATGATTGTTTTGTTATTCGTGACCTAAAAGTCATTAACGGCAATACAGGGCTTTTTGTGGCAATGCCCAGCCGCAAAAAAGCTGACGGAACCTACGCCGATATCGCCCACCCGCTGAACCAGGACACACGCCATAAAATGGAACAAACGGTTCTTGGCGAATACAACAAAGTCATGGAAGAATTAGAAGCCAATGGCGGCGAAAGCTTTGGCGACTATGACAACCGGGACGAAACCATCGGCGCGTAGTCAGCAAGAAGCGGTAATCCAAACGTAACTCGCCTAACAGCAGGTTGCTGGAAAAATCCGGCAGCCTGTTTTCGTTTGCCTATTGGTTTAGCGGGTTTTCTGCGCAACGCTCTCAAACCATTGGATGCCATGCGCAAACACCGAGTCTTTGTAGAGATGAATCTGCTGCACCATCTGGAAAAAGTCTGACGGCGCCTCAACAAAACGCGCCGATGGCTTACCGCCAAAGCGATGATACATTCGCTCAAACCCCGCAATATCGTCAGAGGCGTAAAATAAATCTCTCCACTGCTTTTCCTGCGACGCCAGCTGGTTCTGTTCGAGATAGTGCGCCACCTCGCGGGTCACTTCTTCGGCGGAATTGACCAGCGTGACCGAATCGCCCATTACCGTTTGAATGACATCAGCCAACAAGGGGAAATGAGTGCATCCCAAAATCAAGACATCAATATTTTCGTCGCGCAGGCCGGAGAGATATTGTTCCGCAGCCTGGATCGCGACCGGGTGTTCGGTCCAATCTTCTTCAACCAGCGGCACAAACAACGGACACGCCCGGGCGACAATATGAAATTGTGGGTCGAGTGAGCGCAGCCGGTCTTGATAAGCGGCGCTTTTGATGGTGCTCTTGGTGCCGATGACCCCGATGCGTCCATTTTTGGTTGCAGCGGCGGCGGCCCTCACCCCCGGCTCGACCACGCCCAGCACCGGGCCGGGAAAAACGGCTTGCGCTTCTTTCAGCGCGACCGAGGACGCCGTGTTACAGGCTGCCACAATCACTTTAACTTCATGGCTTTTTAAAAACTGAGTGATTTCTACGCTATAGCGTTTGACTGTTTCAGGCGACTTTGCTCCATAGGGAACCCGCGCCGTATCGCCAAAATAACAGAGCGTCTCTTGAGGCAGCTGATCTTGCAAACATCGCGCGACCGTTAAACCGCCAATTCCAGAGTCAAAAATGCCAATGGCCGCCTGCGAACCGGGCCGGATGGATTCATTCATCTTGCGCCTCATTTTTGAATTATCCGTTTGCGCCTTCAAAACGATTTAATAGATAGCAATCGCTCTAATTACAAACGGCTTGGTCAATCGTAAGTATCTGTGAGTAACTGATACTTTGCCTCATTGATCGGTTTTTATCAGTATAACTTGAATTTGCGCCTCAAAGTTAGCATTAAGGTAATTCTATCTCGCTAATTTCTTCTAATTAAGAGGGTTAAGTCTATTTATCCATGCTGAATAACATTCACTTCATTTAAGTTATTCACAATGTAACTTATGGATTTAGCGGAAGTTACACTAGACCAAACATGTGGAATCTCCTGTGGATAATGTGTGAATAGAGCAAATGCTAAGTAAAAACGAGAATCAAGGGCGGTGTTACATAAGAATCAATTTTCTTAATGTTTCTTGTTTTAATATCTCAATTTACAGTAATTCAGGTAATTTTTTAGCGCTATTTTGATTGTTGACATCCTGTGAATAAAATCGGGAGGCGCCTTCATAAAGATGTGTTACACCGCCAGATAGAGTCGCTCAAGGTCGCACTATATATTGTTTAAAACTTGATGATAAAATCAATATGTTGTATTTACCTCTTTTCATAATCCTAGCGTTGCGCACAATATAAATACGAATCAATTTTAAGACGAGTTGAAACGCAAAAGATTTAATGAGTGCTCTCAATAAGAAAGACGGACTTTTTGTCTTCATACGAACGGGCAGGGTCAATTTCATTTCTTCATAAACTCTGTAAACTGTTTAAAACCTTGAAGCGTCATACGCCAGAGAAATCGAGACGCTGCCTGAATTACACACTTGATTGAATGGAGTTGGAACCTTTTATTGTTCCAGTTCGACTAAACCATTGAACGAACAGAATGAACATACGCTGGCTTCTTCTGATGAAGAACATGAAGTCATTCGCGCCTGTCAGGCAGGCGACGAAACTGCGTTTGAACAGTTATACCGCTTGTACAGCGGTCAAGTGTTTAGCATTGCGATGCGCGTGACCGGGTCGCAACCCGAAGCCGAAGAAGTCACCCAGGAGGTGTTTGTTTCCGTTTATAAAAACATTCACCGCTTCGAGTTTCAATCAGCCTTCTCGACCTGGCTCTATCGCATCGTAGTTCGACGAGCGGCGGATTCGTTTCGCAAAGTAAAGAAACACATCATCAACCGCATCTCGATGGACTCAGACGAACACGCGCCGGTCTATTCGCTGGCCGACAAAGGCCACACGCCCCGCGAGGCGTTGGTTGATTCTCAAAACGAAAACACGCTGGAACGCGCGGTCCAAAAACTGGGAACCAAACATCGAACCATCGTCGTTCTGCGGTATGTACAAGATTTAAGCTATGAAGAAATCGCCCAGGTATTAGAATGCCGTATCGGTACCGTAAAGTCGCGATTGAACCGGGCGCATAAACTGTTAAAGCAACACTTGGAAGAAATGGAATATAAAGTCTGATTGTATGCCGCACCCACGATACAATTATTGTAGGCGAAACGATTATGATAAACATTCAACCGGACCAAGACATGGAGTTCAACCGCCAAGCAGCGGTGCGCCGCGTTATGGACGGGGAAGCCACGCCCGACGAAATCGCATTCGTTCAAAACCGGATCGAACGCTCCGAACTGTGGATGCGCTCTTCACAACGGGTAGAGGCGATGATGAACGACGCCCGCAACCTTCCCGAATTTACGCCGCCGGATCGCGTGTGGAAAAAAATTCGCTCCACCGCCCATTGTACGCAACCCGACAGCAGTTTGGCGGGGTGGTTCCAATTCTCATTCGTGGGCCGTCGCGCCTTACGTTTCGCGCCCGCCGCGATGGGGCTATTGCTCATCGTCGGATTCTGGTTCTCACAGCCCGGCGTGCAGTCGGTTTATGAAATTGTCGAAGTCACCGACGAAAGCCGGTTCGGGATTGAAGCCGAAGCCTATATCGCCTACCACGACCTCTCAAATGAAAACGCCTCCGCCCGGGACGGTCTGATCGCCTATTACACATACGGACTCTCTGAATAATGCATGGACTGATTCGCCCCATTTTTGTGATTGTCTGCTTGGCGGCTTTGGTTGCGCCCAGCCACGCAGGATCAGACGGCAAGTACGTCAAAATTCTGCGGGAATCCATCCACGCTTCGCTGTCCGCCTCTTATGTCGGCGTGTGCACCTACAAACAAAAAACCGCTGACGGCGAGTGGGAAACTTGGCTCAACGTAAACCGGGGGTCGGAAGACCAGAAAAAAGTCGACATTATCTATCCCGAATCAATGAGCAGCGTGTCTATCGTCCAAACCGAAGGCGCGTTTTGGATGACGCCGCTCAATGAAAAAGACTTGAAAAAAATCCAGAACGCCATCAAGCCCATCGCCTGGTATCGCATCTTGAAAAAAGGCGAAGCGCTTGAGTTTGAAGACTTCGATCTTCTCACCCAAAATTACGTCATCAAAAAAAAGGGACACGAAACCATCGCCGAACGTCCGGTGTGGAAACTTGCTGTCTATTCAAATAAAGACACCAGGCCCTCAGCCGAAGTGTGGATTGATAAAGAAACCAAAGTTCAACTCAAATATATTCGTTACGACGCCAACCATGAACAAGTTGAAAAACTAAAATTCAACCAGATCGAATTTACCCAGCCGCCTAGCTCCGATGTGTTTACGCGCACGGGCCTCGAAAAAATTATCGATATCGCCCAGCAAGAAAAAAAACCGCCTGTCGCAGAAATCGCCTTTACGCCGCTAGCGCCGACTTTTTTGCCACCGGGCTTCAAACGAAAGTTTGTCCATAGTTGGGACGGCCACAACGGCCCGACCCTGCATGTGTTATACACGGACGGCTTTGCGGCGTTGTCGTTTTATCAACGCTTTCAAAATACAAAAGAAAAAGAATGGGCGGCGGCGAACGACATTGAATGCCCCAAAGTGAGGAAGTTTAATTTTCATGGGCGCGATTTATATATTCGCGACATTGATGATTTGCACATTGCCTCAATGGGAGATATTCACCCCTGTGAGATCGCCGAATCGCTCTGCAGTCTTGAAGCCAAACCCGAGCTGGTCAAACATTTAGACGACGATTGAATATCCTTCATCCGGTAATTGAGTACCGATGTTGATGGATCGCTTAATTTTGTTTAGGAAAACGTATTCCGGCATGTCAAAAATAGGCAAACCAAATCAGGCATGGGTGCAACTCTGGAAGCGCCTGTGCCTTTCGCAACGAAAGTGCAAATTATTTTGAGATGGCTTCAAGTATTTCTTGCGCCCCAAGAGGCCAATGTCATTGACTTAAGACTTTTAGCCCCCCTTTTTAAGGGGGGACGGCGCTGAAAGCGCCAGGGGGGATTTCAAAACAGCACAAACAAAGCGATACATTCAAACAATATTTCAAAGGCTGGCTTCATTTTATTCAGCCTGGGCTCGCCACCCCTTAAGTCAATCATATTGCCCAAGGGGCGGGGAATTAAACCCGAATTAGATTAAATCCAAATCAAAATAAAACCATTAACTCTCGATCGGCTTGGGCGCATGTTTCGCCAACACGTCGTCGACCGCTTCTCGGATGACCGAGTCAAGCGTACGCCCTTCATATTGGACTAATTCGGTGAGCATTTCGAGTTGAATGGACGTTAATTGAACCGTGTTGGCCTCATGCGAGGGGGGTTCGATAAAACAAATTTGGCTCTTGCCTTTTTGTTGCGCTAAATAGACCGCCTCCCGAAGCCCGCGAATGAGTTGACCGCGATGACTGGCGTCGTCAGGAAACCGCCCGGCGGCGACGCTCATGGTGATATGAATTTTAGGACGGGTGCGAATCGCATCAGCCATTGCGCAAAAACGCCGCTGCAATTCTTCGCCAAAGCGCGCGGCCTGTTCACGGTCAACGCTTGGCGCAACCAATAGAAATTCATTCACGCCGATGCAATCAATAAACACATCTTCGGGCGTCTGTTCCATCAACACGCCCAGGAGGCCGGAAGCCGCTTTTTTGAGCGCTTCGGGTTTGCGTTGCGCAAGCTCGGCGAACGAATCAATACAACAAAGAAAAAATGTAATAGATTGCTCTTCGTCCGCCGCCGAAGACAACAGGCGGTCAAGCGTCGCAGCGCTTTCGTCTTCATTCAAGCCGAGCGCAGCGTGCAGCAAATCAGTCACAGATTTAGAAAAAATCAGCTGAGCGCCCACAGGGTGCCTCCAAAGACAAAATCAAAATATTCAATTACTCGATTCAGTATATGCTTAGATGATAAATATTAAACACTTGCAGTGTTAAATTATGATAAGGGCGTAATGAAATACTGTATCGTAATGAAGCAGCATTTCATTATATTCGAGGTTTGGTTGTCGCTGAAAGAGAACGCCATTTTATCATAAAAAATATTCGGAGTTCTGGCGGATAGGGCAAAACACCGATATGCTATCGTCGATCCATTTTCATGAGGGTGAAGATGAAGTTTCACGAGCGGTTAAAACAAACCCGAAAACGACGATACGGCGCCAAAGAAGGCGATGAAGAAGAAGACCCAAAGCCCAAAGGCCCGAATTGTCACAATTGCGTCAGTTTTGAAATTACTTGGGATTTTAAATTCCCCTACGGCTGCAAAGCAATGGGCTTCAAAACCCGAAAAATTCCTACCATGGAAGTGTATGAAGCCTCCGGCTTTCATTGCCAGAAGTTTCAACCCAAAAATAAAAAAAAGTAATGGCGTGTCAAGCGATTCTACTTTACGGAGCAAGCCGCTCGATCTTCCAGCCGCCGTCGTCTTGTTTGATGTATAACAAACGGTCATGTAAGCGGTTTGATCGGCCTTGCCAAAACTCAATTGCGCGGGGAACCACCCGGTATCCGCCCCAAAACGGCGGCCGGGGAATATCGCCGTCTTCACATTCCGTCTCGATTTTTTGATATGCGTCTTCTAACTCTTTGCGGTCGGCAACCACTTTACTTTGCGGCGAGGCCCAAGCGCCCAGGCGGCTTCCTATTGGGCGAGAATAAAAATATTCATCTGATTCTTTTGGGGATAGATGTTTTATATCCCCTTCGATGCGCACCTGGCGTTCTAGCGCTCCCCACCAAAAAACCAAAGAGGCTTTGGGATTAGCGTCAAGTTCTCTCGCTTTACGGCTTTCGTAATTGGTGAAAAATGAGAACCCGTCTGCGTCGACGGATTTCAATAGTACCATGCGGGCGGAAGGCGCACCATCCAGGCTCGCAGTTGCCAGCGTCATTGCCGTCGCGTCATAGGCGTTATGGGTTTTGGCTTCTTCAAACCAGACCGTAAATTGCTCAATGGCGTCCAAATGGGCGTCTGCCTCAACCAGACTTCGAACGCCGGGGTTTTGTTCTCTTTCATTCCCAGATTGGCCCATTCTTTCCCTCAATACTCGTTGATATTTGCGTTCAATATTTTAGCGCCCCGGGCAGATCAACATACAGTGTGAAGAGCAATATCAAAAATATTTAATATAAGTTGTTGACAAGCAAGTGAAAATCCGGCAAAATTACATTGTATGTAATGTTAGTCTTTGAATTTGGTTGAGGGACATTGTTTTTTTGCGATGAGGTAGGATGGAGCCGTTTCTCCATCCTGCGTTTTCCCTTCTTATTTACGTTCCCTCTCAAGCGCGGTGAATGCGCCGCAAAATAAAACCGCCAAGCGTGTTTGGCTGTTTCGTTGTTACAAGCGATATCACAGAAATCCTCAGAGGAGACGATGATGGAAGACACTACCCCTATCCAGACAGAAACAAAAAGCGGGTCCGGTTTTTGGATCGGCTTTTGGCTGACGCTGTTGCTTGTCGCCGCCGTGGGCGGAGCAGGCGCGTATTTAGATTTTCGCCTGCAACAGTTTGAAGACCAGATTGTTCAGCAGCAAAGAGATATTTTACAGAACCGCGAAAATGCGAAAGTGTTTACGCAAAATCTGACCGGCACCTTAGACTCACTCTCAACCATGATGAACCAGACGGTGACCTCGTTCACGCAACACACCACCAAACTGGCCGCCGTCATCGAAAAGAAAGAAAAGTCGCAAAGCGAATATTTGCAAACCGCCATTGAAGAACTCAACCTGCGCATCCAAAAAGAAAACGAGACGCTGCGGATTTCATTGGCCGCCTTGTCGAAAGAATTGAGCGACACCAACTCGGTTTTGCGCGTGGTTCAAGCGAAAGCCGTCTCGGCGGACCAACGCGCCGAACTCGCCAACCAAAAAATCGCCGCGTTGCAAGACGCCGTTGAAAATGATTTCAGCAACCTGACCCAGTTGGCCAAAGCGATGAGCGAATCCATCCAGGCCGAATTTGAAACACAGGCCGCGACATTCAGCCGCGACATCAGCGCCTTAAACGAAACGTCGCAACGCGGCCTACAAAAAATCGACAACCAGGTCGCTTCCATCGACGCCGCCCAACGCGATAGCGCCAAACAAGTCGCCCTGCTTAGCGAAAACGTATCCGGCGTGAAATCACAACAAAGCGATATCGCCAAAACAGTCGCCGACAATGCGAACTGCGTCAGCGGGACGGTTGATACGTTGCAAAGCAATTTGAAAACCATGGCCGGGCAATTAGAAGTCGGCTTCGCGGCGGCGGTCGAACAAAACGACGTGTTGCGCTCTGACCTCGCCGAAATTGGTTACACGCTGACCGAACGCACCGAAGACCTGCTGGTGCAAATGATCGATGCGCAAAAAGCCGTCAAGCAAGATTCAACCAGCGCCGAAGGAATTCGCACATCGCTCGAAACATACGCGCAGGACGTAACCAAATTCATGCACACCTTCGCAGGCGAGATGTCGTCGCTCAATCAGACTGTGCAAACATTGACCGACCGCGTCATCAAAGAGAAATCCAGTTCCGTCGCCGCAACCGTTATCGAAGAGACAATCCATAATACGGATGCGCCTGTCGTTTCAGAAAAAACCTACGATGAAGAAACAGAAGAACCCAGCGAGCCGAAAACCATCGGGTTGAACACGCTGGAGTTTCCGCAACACGACCATTAATTCTTCAATACTATATAGACGTAATGAAACGGGTTGGCTTTTCGCCAGCCCGTTTTTTTTGTGGGCGGCTTGTTGGCTTAGTTCAATATCTGGTAGAGGGTGTTGCGTTTTTTGGGGGTGAAGCCAGCGTCTTCGACCAGTTTGCAGACTTCTTTTTCATTGCTGCAATTGTGGATGCCAGTGGCGGCGACCACGTTTTCTTCCATCATGGTTCCGCCCATGTCGTTGGCGCCAAAGAACAGCGCCATCTGCCCAACCTGTTTGCCCTGGGTGATGAACGACGCCTGCACGTTGGGCACGTTGTCGAGATACATGCGCGAAATCGCCAGCGTCTTTAGATAATCGACGGCGCCGGATTCGGGCACGTCTTCCATGTCGGTGTTGGAGCCTTGAAACGTCCAGGGAATAAACGCGGTGAATCCGCCGGTGCGGTCTTGTAATTCGCGAATGTGGTTGAAATGTTCGACCCGCTCTTCGATGGTTTCAATGTGGCCGAACATCATGGTCGCGGTGGTGCGCATTCCTAATTTGTGCGCTTCTTCGTGAACGTCGAGCCATTCCTGGGTGAGGCATTTTCCCTTGGTGATTTTTTTACGCACCCGGTCGCTGAGAATTTCCGCCCCGCCGCCGGGGATGGTGTCCAGCCCGGCTTCTTGCAGCTGCGCCAACACCTGCGCGATGGGCATCTTATATTTTTTGTGAAAGAAATAAATTTCCGGCGCGGAAAACGAGTGAAGGTCTACTTTGAATTTCGATTTGATTTCGCGTAATAGGTTCGTATAAAAATCGAACGGCAATTTGGGATGCAGTCCGCCTTGCATCAAAATCTGGGTTCCGCCGACATCGACTACTTCTTGAATTTTTTGCAGGATTTCATCTATCGGCAAGACATAGCCGTCGTCTTGATTAACGGTGCGATAAAACGCGCAGAAGTCGCAGGTGGCGGCGCACACGTTTGAGTAATTGACGTTGCGGTCAACGACATAGGTTACGATCTCCGGCGCGGCGATGGTCATGCGCATTTCATGGGCGCGTTCGCCCAGAGCCATCAGGTCGTTTTGTTGAAACAAATTGACGGCGTCGTCGAATGAAAGTCGGTTGTTAGGCTTAATCATTGTTTGCGGTTTCTGTTAACTGTTCGGCGGCAATTCGTCGATGCAGGTTTAACATTTCAATTTTTACTTCTTCTTTTTGTAGTTTAAACTCGGAATCAATAAATGCCAGGATCAGGCGGTTGGCGGCTTCAGCAAAATCACCTTGTTCGGCTGCTTGTTTTCCTGCGGTGAGGTTGGCGTCGCGGTCCCAGGGGCGATACTTGAGCAGCTCGCGGCTCCAGCGCGCGGCTTCGTCGGTCGCGCCCGAAACCAGAGCGCACACCGCCATGCCTTTGATGGCGTCGACGTCGTATTTATTTTTCTGGAGTAATGTTTGATAGCCCGCCTGGGCGCTGTGTGCGTCGCCTGCTTTAAGCGCGGCCTGAGCGCTGCTCAACACCGCTTCCCGGTTGTCTGAACAGGAAACAGTGAGGAGAGTAAGAACAAGACAAAGAGTGAGTATTCGCATGAGGTTTTTGAACGCGCGGTTGGCTCCCTCTCCCTCTGGGAGAGGGTTGGGGTGAGGGAATACATCCAATCACGATTGTCAGATTTTTTATTTCTTTTTAAGAAGTTAGCGATCCGCTTTCAGTCGGCTAGGGGTAGCGTTTTTTTGATCCCCCCGTCCATCGTAGCGGACACCCCCCTTATATAAAGGGGGCGAAAAGCCAGGGCTTAGAGCCTTAAGTCAATGGCATTGCTCTTTAATCTCCCCCCATCTTGGAAGGAGGATAAAACGCAGCCCACCGGAAACTTAATACGCGTTTTTGAAGGAGACCAATGTTTTGAGGATGATTTTTATATCCAAAAACAGCGACCAGTTTTTGACGTAGTAGAGGTCGTGTTCGGTGCGTTTGTCGACCGAGGTGTCGCCGCGCCATCCATTGACCTGCGCCCAACCGGTGATGCCGGTTTTGACCATGTGGCGGCGCATGTAGTTAGGAATCTCGCCCTTAAACTTGTTGACGAAATAAGGGCGTTCAGGACGCGGCCCCACAAGGCTCATGTCGCCGCGTAACACATTAAAGAACTGCGGCAGTTCATCCAAGTTATATTTGCGCAAGAAGCGACCAATGATGGTGGTGCGCGGGTCGTTTGAGGTCGCCCAGATGGGGCCGGATTCTTGCTCGGCTTTATCCACCATCGAGCGGAACTTGAATATGTGAAAGCGGCGTCCGTCGTTGCCGACGCGCTCTTGTACATAGAAGACCGGCCCGCGCGTGTCGAAGCGAATCAGCGCCGCGATGAACAGCATCAGCGGAGACGCAACGATCAGCGCCATGCTTGAGATCACAACGTCGCAGGAGCGTTTGAGCAAACGGCCTGCGCCAATCAGCGGCGACTCGTCAAACAACAGCGCCGGCATTTCTTCGATCTCTTCCACCTGCACCCGCTGCGCCAAGAGGTCGTACAGTTCCGGCGTCATGCGGTAGGGCGTGTTGTGTTGATGGCAGGTGTTCATAATTTCTAAAATTTCGCGGTGATCTTCGGGCAGCATGGTAATCACCACCTGGTCAACGCCGCCTTGTTTTAACAGCGCGTCCAGATCGTTCTTCACGCCGATGCACGGGATCGCGTCTTTCGGCGAAGCGGTTTCCGCAAAGGTCACCGGTTTGTTTTCGGTTGAGACAAAACCCAACACTTGATACTGAGAGCCGTAATATTGCAGCAGTTTGTCTTGAAACTTGCGGCATTGGCTCGCCGGGCCGACCAAGACGGTTTTGAAGAAAATGATGCCGCGGCCCATTAAATACATTTGCGCTTGTTTGAGAAGATAATGAGTTGCTACCACGCCCAGGCTGGAAAACGGAATCGCCAGCCCCACCGTCAAGCGTGAAAACTCAAAGCCGCGATAGTTAAACAACAGCGCCATGACAAATATATAGTTGACTAGAGTCGCAAGAATCAGCGTTACCACCCACACTTGGCGGTCTAAGCCCACGCGGCGTTGATACAGCCCGATGCGCTCGAAGACAAACAGCCCGAGGGCGGAGATCATCAACGCCAGCAAAAGGTAGGGTTCAAATTCAGGAACCAGCCCGCTGTTGGGTGCGACAAAATCAAACAGCGGGGTATAAAAGCGGACCATATAGGCAAGCAGAAATGTGCCGACTAACACCAAACCATCAACCACCGCAAGAATAAGGGCGGGTATGATGTAACGGTCGTGAATTTTTGGGGCAGACTTGTTTGTGCGCTTTCGCATAAGCGGTTATTCCACACGCAATGGGCCAGCGGTTTGCCAACCCCCATTCGTCCTGAACGCCGAAAAAATTGTGCAACTGCCTAGCGCCAAAGGTGAGACGGGTCCGGTACTGTTGATCGCTGAATATAAATTATAGGCAGTATAATTGCTGATTGTCAAGCAAATATTTGATAAATCTGCATTTAAATCTTCGGGTTCATGTAACATCTAATCTCATGCACCCAAACTGCCAGATAATTAGACTAAAACTATATCCCTTATACGTCCTCTTGTCACGTGTTTAGCTTGATTTTTCTACATTTTGGATCGATGACAACTTAAATCGGCTTTCTTCTTCACCCATACAATACGTTTCAGACACAACGACGCCGCCTTCAAGATTGGCCTGCTCTATCTCTTGTTGAGACAGGGTATAGCCGCGTACGTCTAACTCTTGCGGCTGAAAATAGCGCGACTGAGGCACATAACGCGCCGGGAACTCGTCGCCGATTTGCAAGCCTTTGAGGCGAGCGCCATTCTCTAGAGATACGATTGTTTTGATGGATAGGTTATTTTTGTCAAAATGAATTTCCCGCTCAAAACGCACCGGCGAGGGTTTTGCGCCCAACATTAATATCTTGCGAATCAGCCCTTTTAGGTGATACGCCGTCCAAGACGTCCACCCGGTCAGCAACATCACCACCCGAAAGATGATGAATTTCCACGGGGTGAAAATTTTGGTTGGGGCTTTATGACAGCGCCCTTTGATGGTGAGAGCGCCCTCGTCTAGTTGTATAGTATGCGCTTCGTCGATCCACTGGCTGGTGAAGACGGCGCCGTTTTCGAGTTGACCAATCACCCCACAGTTATTCACGCACAAGCGCTGCCCTGAAACCGAGAAATGTTTTACCACCCCGCCTTTGGCGGCGTTGATTACGGTGTAGGCGTCTCCGTTTCGCGCAGCGAAAACCTTCGCTCCGGGAAACCACTTGCGCTCGTTTTCGCGCTGATACGGCAGCAGCGGCCGTTCCGCCGGGCGCTCGCCATAATCAATGTACGAAAGCATCAACTCTGGAATGCGGTAAACCATGTAGCGCTCGTTTTGAATTTCAGGCGGAACCAACGCGCCGTCGCGCAGCCCCTCCAACATGCGGTCAGCGATGGTCGCCGCCAGCGGAATCTCTTTGCTCAGCAATTCATAGCCATGCGGATAAAAATGCAGCGTCTGGCGGCTGCCCGCCGTGCCGGCGTAATGTCCGTTTGGATAGACAAAGTAACTGGAGAACTCGACCCAGCGTTTCAGAAACGGCAAAAAGCGCTCGTCTTCGTAGTGCAACCGCAATTTTGACATGAAACTAATTGTGGCGGATAAATACCCCGGATCGGCGCCGTCATACTCCAAACACCAGCCCTCTTCGTGGCAATATGAGAAAAATTCGTTCAATTTTTCATCAAACGATCTCTTTATGCGTTCATCCTGCACCAAAAGGTAGGCTTCGTACATAGGCAAGACCGCCATCGCATGATGATTGGCTAAAACGCCCGATTCATCGGTGCTGGCGAGAAACAGCCCGGCGCGGTGGATGGTCTTGAGCAGCGGTTCTTTTAAATCCGTGGGGATGGCGTCGCCTAACTGCCTGATACTGTCGCACATAACGTAGACGAGAAACCCGGTCGGCCCCGCCCAACCGCGCTCGTTGGGATAAAACTCGTCGAACGAACCATCGTTGTGTTGTATCTTCGTCCAATACTCCATCCCCGCCAAAGTCCACTCTAAAACCTTTGGATGTTGGTAATAGGGATTCGACGGCATACAATTTGCGTAGCACAATGCAAGAGCATGAACGCCGAATTGGGCGATGGAGTTCGGGAAGTCTGTACTGCGGCATAACCAGAACTCCCGGTTCATGCAGCCATAGGTCGGCGAAAACTGGTTGCGATCTTCTGAAGACAGCAACCGTGGAACTTGAGAAAGCGATTTTTGTGCGTAAATTGTACGTAGTTCAACCATTTTGCAATTATCTAACAAATTTCTAACAAAGAGATTTTTTTAGGTTCCCATTCTAAATTCAGTTGTGTAGAATATAACTGCCCTGACCAAATGTTTGGAAGGGACAAGCAAATGGAACCTGATATTGTGAATTCTAAATTTCGTTGCTTTAATGCAAGTTTTACGCTTGCTTTTTTATGTCTAGCCCCGTTAGGAGAGAGAGTCGAATGAGTCTAACCAAACGAAACGTCTCAGAAGCGGAGATGCGCATACTGAACGTCTTGTGGGAGCACGGCCCCGCGACCGCGCGTGAAGTGCGGGAGCGCCTGCTCGCCAAGACCAAGTTAGCGTACTCCACGGTCATCACCCTGTTGCAGCGCCTCGAAATCAAAGGCGCCGTAACCCACACGAAAAGCGAGCGCGGCAAAGCGTTCATTTTTCATCCGGTCATGAAGCCCGAGCAAGTGCGGCAACGGGCGCTGGCCTCCGTTATCAAACATTACTTTGATAACGATCCTGTCCCTTTGTTTTCGACCCTGGTCAAAACAAACCCGCTGAGCAAAGAAGAAATCAAACAGTTTCGCGATATCCTCGACGAAGCGGGCGGAAAGTAATCTAAGTTTACTCTAAGTCACACGCTTACATTAAGAGCGCTGGCATACGAATGCCCGCGCTCTTTTTATTTGGGTGAATCCATCAACACAATTTGAGTTTTTTTCCTAACCGCTTGTTTGTCTCTTGCGTTGATAGAGAGAGCACACAACGACCTCCGGGGGGAGAAGAACCATGATACGAACAAACACAAGCCTTTTTTATGTCACCTGTTGTCTGGTCATCGTCGCGATGGTTGGATGCGACAACGCAGACAAAGAGAATTCACAAGACGGCTTCGCCAAGCGCAGCGCGCACAACCATGAACTATTGAATTATCGAATTGACGGCCCGGTGCAACTGGTGAACCAGGACATTTATTATTTGTTTGCGATGCTTCAAAGCGAAAACGGTATACCCATGGTCGTCTCGCCGAATTTCAATAAAACGACAGTGACATTCAGTTTAATGAACCCGGCCCTCGGCGATGTGTTTGAATTACTGCGAAAGTAATTGCTGATTGATTATGAAGTGAAAGACATAAATGGCGATGCCATTCTTTTTGTTTATGAATATGGCGCAACCCCCAAAATAGGTTTTCGTTTTCCGAACGACCCGAACTTCAAACCCGAAAATGACCACCCCATCCTGAACAAGCGCATACAAGGGCCGGTTCAGTTTGTGAATCAGGATATGGATTTTCTGATTTCGATGTTGAATGCGGAACTCGGCGTTTCAATCCAAAAGCAATTTGAACGCAATCTGAATGTAACGATAAACCTGATGAACCCAACGCTTCAACAAATTTTGATCGCAGCGTGTTTTGAAAACAATGTCGCTTACCAGGTAGGAACAACCTCAAACGGCGTCGAAGTGCGGTTGTATGACACAACAGATTTGTAACCGCGATGACAATGCCCCCTTTTTATCAAGGGGGGCGCTTACTTCAAACATATTGAATTTTGAATCACTTGGGGGGATCAAACAGCGTAAATTCTGACTAACACCCGCATCACAGCAGGGTCAAATCGATGTTCTTAAACTCGACGGTGCAGGAGGGGTGATGGCCTTGCAGCGCGATGAAGCCGCGATGGTAAGAGGAATCGCGCGTTTGAGCAACGAGTTCGCCGTTGACGAATATCGTTTGCTGGTCGTCGATACAACGAACTTCCATCGAAAACCATTCGCCGTCTTGGGTCAAAACTTTATCGGCTTTTGTTATGTTGTATAAACTTCCGGTTGGATTTTTGGCGCCGTTGTTATCGACCTGCGCCTCATAGCCGCGCGGCCAGGGACGCAGACCAAACCCGGGATGCTGCGCCCGAAAAAACACGCCGCTGTTGCCGCCGTCGCTGACGCGGACATCCAACGAGAATATGATATCGGTGAATTCATCGTACGCTGTCGCCAGATAGCCCATGCCGCCTGTGACCGACAACACGCCGTCTTTTACCCGCCAGCGCCCCGGGCCGTGAGCGCGCCAGCCCGACAAATCGCGCCCGTTGAACAGTGCGATTGACGACCCCGGCTGGGCGTGTTTCACAAACGCTTCAATCGCTTCTTCAAAGTCGCGGTTTTGCACTGCCGTGGTGCAACAAGTAAACGAAAGCGCGATCCATCCTGCCATGAAAATGCAAAAACAAACTGGAACGATGAGTTTGCGTTTGGCGTTCATTTGATTTGCAGAATTTCTGTTTCTTTGACGTAGGGTTCAACTTTTTCCCGAGACAGCGGCGCCGGGTGCATGGCGCCGCTTTGCCAGAGGCCCATTGTCGCGGTGCGAAATGGGCTATCAATGCGCTCGGAGTTACCAATCGGCAAGAGCGACTGCGCCCCGTCTACATCGTGCATGGGAACCCATTGCGTGTATGACTGGGCCATCTGAGAGAAGATGGTTTCGCCGTCGGTGTTGCGCAGCGCAGGCGCGGTCAGATCATGCGCCCGGTCGAGCGAACCGAAGCCGTCCAGCGTATCAAAATAGCCCAGGCGCTGATTGTTTGCGCGTTGCGTCGCGTTGGCATGCCACTGTTGCGGGTCGCCGCCGAAACGTTGGTTGGCTTGGCGCCAAGCGTTGCTTAGGGTTTGTTCGATGAAGCCAATTTCATCTTTGCTCCAAGCCGTTTTAGATTTTTGTTCCATGCGCGATTGCAGCGTCTTCAAATATAAACACAAACCCGATTGCCCTCCGCCATACTCCGCCGCCAGCGGGGTTTGAATGATGCGAAACATGCTGCTCATCATGCCGACCAGTTCAGTTCCCGGCGAGGCGTTGTTGATGACCGCGCCGCTTTCATACCACGGTTCGAGATACTCAAGCGCCGCCAGCGCGGGCGCCGGGAGTTCATGCTTCAATTCATCGCGTAAGTAATACCCCGCCTGGATGATGGTTCGCTTGGGCGCGTTGACGGAATCATAGTGAATGTCGAGCACGTCTTGGGGCGTGAATTGCGATTTCGCTTCGAGCCGTTCACGCAGCCGCCATGAACGGGTGGTGTCGCCGCCTGAACCGGTGCTGATTCCAACCGGGGCCGGATAAAACGACCCAATCGGGCGGTGGTTTCCGCTATAGACATAGCCGCGTTTGGGGTTGAGAACATGCGGCAACAAACGCTGCGGCGCATAGCCCTGCCAGTCATACGTAGATGACGAACCGTCATGCGCCACCGCGCCGCCGTCGATTGCCGAGGCCGAGCGAATGGGGATCGCCGCCCCCAAACTGTAGCCAACGCCGCCGTCCGCGTCAGCGAAAACCGAATTCAAACTGGGGAAGCGCCAGTCGCTCAGCGCATCGAAAAACTCATTCACGTTTTGGGCGCGCATCATCTTGATCGCCGCTTGGATGGTCTCGCGGTCGGTCTCGCAAACCGGTACGCGCTTCATCGTAAACCAATCGCCCGCTTTAACGGTCGGCGCAATGTCGCTGACAATGGGGCCAAGGTGCGACTCGCGTACGGTCAGTTCAACCGGGGCGCCGTCTTTGACCTTGATCGTTTCTTTGATGACGCGCAGGTCGCGCCACTCGCCGTCAAAGTAATATTGGTTTTCTTTTTCAGGATCATTGCTGGTAACCAACTTAAACTGGTCGGCCTGATCGGCGCCGAGAGCGGTCGCGCCCCATGAAACGTGTTCGTTCCAGCCAATTAAAATGATGGGGCTGCCAGGAACGCCAACGCCGCGCGCGTTGAAGGTTTTGCCCTTGATATGAAATTCATAAAACAAGGATGGATTGCGCACCGGCGTTTGCGGGTCGCTGCACAACACCGACGAACCCGTCGTGGTCAGGTCGCCGCCCACCGCCCAGGCGTGGCTGAATTTTGGCCCGTCTTCTAATACGCTGGCTTCTTGCGGGAACCCTTTGCTTTCAAGAAACGCGTTGACCTCATCAATCCATTCATCGCTCACGTCTTCGCGTTTGACCACGGCGGCGCCGTCGTCGAACACGCGCTGCGCGTTTTTCATCCGGCGTTCTAATTCTTGCGATTGCTCACGGCCCATTCCGCGAAAGCCGCCGCGCGGCATCGCGCCCCGCGTCCCGGCGAGGTGTTTGTAATACTGCATGGCGTCGTTGAGGCCTTCGGTCGCGAAGAAGCGGCCAATGTTCCACCAACAGGCGATGCTGTCGGCGGGCGTCCAGGTTTCGGTCTTCACGCCCAGTTTTGCAAAGAGAGGATGGAGGTCTTGTTTGTGCGTATTAAAATACGCATTGACGCCGTCGCTGTAGGCTTGCAGCAGGCGCGTTGATTCAGCGTCCAGATTTTGCGCGGCTTGTTTGGCGGCGCGATAAAAACCGAGGATGCGCATTTTTTTGTCGAGTTCGATAGTGGTGCGGTCGCGGTTTTGGTGCTTTCGGTCGCCGATTGTTTCAGCCAGGCGGCCTTGGATGGTGCGCAGCGACAGCGTCATTTGGAAGCCGCGGTCTTGGGCGCAGGCATAGCCCAGGCCATACATCGCTCCCTCGTCGCTTTCCGCGAAGATGTGCGGGACGCCCCATTGATCGTGGAGAAGTTCTACCTCGGCAGCGTGAACTGTTGTCACAATCAAACAAAGAATGAAACAAAATATGAACGAGAGACATGGTCTCATTTTTTTCTCCAATCAAAAATCGCCAATCAGAAAATAAATACTGTCTTCAGATTCGCCATTTGTACTATCCCTCCGGTGTCTTCGACGCCACCCTCCTTATTAAGGGGGGACGGCGCTGAAAGCGCCAGGGGGGATCACAAAACTGCACAAACAAAGCGATACATTCAAGCAATATCTCAAGGGCTGCCGTCGCGACGCGACGCCTTGCCCTTGCCACCCCTTAAGTCAATGACATTGGGCTAGGGGGGGTCAGTTTGAGCAGACAATCTATCTATTCCATTTGATACTAATACAGGAAAACAGTCCAAATGTGAATGATATAGAATGTGAATGATATAGTTTGCTTACGGCGTCTCAAAACGGGCGGGCTGGTAGAGTTTGGCGCGTTGCAGTTGGTGTTCGGCTTCCAACATGAATTGAGGATTTTCGACGATGCGGGTCTCACCGGCGGGGGCAGTCTCTTTCGGCGCGAACATGGTAAACACATCGTTGAGCGTGTCGCCGCCCCAGGCGATCAGTTCTTGCGCGATGCACTTGAGGCCAACTTCATCACAGGCATTTCGAAAGCGTTCGGCGCTGGCTGATTCAGCGCGCCAATGTGGGTTCTCAACGGTCAATTCATTTGTGTTCGGGTCGCGATGGGCGCCCATATTTGAATGATGAATGAAACCCATCCCGTCGGGCTTCAAGATGCGGGCGAACTCTTTGGCGTAGTCGTCCATCACCTCGCCCTCGGCGTGGACGAGTGAATCCCAACTGAAGATCAAATCGAGCGAAGCGTCAGCAATCATCGGCAGCGAGCGCCCGTCGTTGACGTGATATTCGATATGCGAGTCGGCGGCGAAGCGCTGCTTGCAGGCGTCGATGCAGTTGCTGACCAGATCGACCAGCACCAGCTCGTTGCACATGTGTTTGACGTATTGGGTGGCGCGTCCATAGCCGGGCGCGAGTTCTAACACCCGCGCTTTGGGAAACAGCGGATGTACGCGCGGAAAAATAGTTCCCCACCAAAGATAGTCGGTGCCGCCCCAGCAGCCCGACCACTCGTCGCCGTTTTGCGACCAGTCGTAATTTGACCAACTATCTAAATTTTCTTCGATGGTTCCCATGATTTTATTCCCGCGTTTAATTCGTCCCAACCATTGGGAGAAGGGCTCAATTTATATTCCCCTCTCCCCCTGGGAGAGGGCTAGGGTGAGGGGGCCTTTTAGTTTCTCCCCCCATCTTTGGGAGAGGAAAAAACAATCACTCTTGCGCGTTTGAGGTCGCGACCGTCAACAGGCGATGGGTAAACAAGCGCTCGGCGGTTTCGCGGATGGTCTCAGCCGTGACCGACTGAATGTCATCAGGAAACGCGTTGGCGTATTCCCAACCCAGCCCGGCGATTTCATACGCGCCATAGCGGCCCGCCTGCCCCATATTGGATTCCATCGACATGACGTAGCTGCCGCAGATATACGTCTTGGCGCGGTGTAGTTCTTCGTCGGCAACCAGTTCAACCTTGAGCCGTTCGATTTCCGCCTCGGCGCATCGCAAGGCTTCTTCGCGATTTTTCGGCGTGGTGACGGTGTAAACCAATAGCGGCGAATGCTCCATGCGCGGCGTGTAGGCCGCGCCCACCTGGTAGCACAACCCGCGCTTCTCGCGAATTTCTCGAAACAGGCGCGAGTCCATCGAGCCGCCTAAAATCGAGGCGATCAGGCGCAATGTTAGCGATTCGCGCTGATTGAGCGAACAGCCGGGGTAACCCAACACGACATAGTCCGACTCGGTCTCACGACGGACAAAGCAATCTTTATTTTCTGAAAGGACGCCCGGCGAAATTTCACTTGGCGGCGTCTCCGAGCGATCAGCGGTGCGTTGCGAAAATGCCTCTTCGACAATGGATAACACGTCGCTGTTTTCACTGCCGCCGACCACAGAAACCACCAACTGTCCGCTTTCAAGCGCGCGGCGGCCATCGCTGGCAATGTCATCGCGTGAAATCGCGTCGAGGGTTTCGACCTTGCCCAGGCTGGGCCAGGCGTAGGGGTGCGATCCATAATAAAATTCGCTGAAACGCCGCATGGTATAAGTCAACGGCGAGTCGTCGTCTTCGAGAATGTTCATGCGCACCAGCTCGCGTTCGCGCGCCAGTTTGTCTTCGGGGAATTGCGAGTCGTCCAACAAGGTCAAGACGGTTTGCAAATCTTCTTTGAGAACGGGAGTGGTGGTGAGCAGATCAATGCTGCTCCAGTCTTTTCCTGCTTCGGCTTTAAAATGGGCGCCGTTGCCTTCGAGGCGGTCAGCGATCTCGTCTTCGCTCCATTGCGACGTGCCCGCCGAGAGCATCCGCATCGCCAAGTTGACCCGGCCCGCTTCAGGCGCAGGCTCATATTTCGAACCCGTCCGCGACAAAATGCGCACCGCGACAATCTGGTTATATGGATTGGGGGCGTATAACAGCGCCGACCCGTTTTCGAGCGAACGGCGCTGTACTTCGCGTTTTGGAATATGAATCGCGACGGGCGCAGAGGTCATAGAAATTATTTCGCCTTACCTTGGTTCGCGACTGCGTCCATCTTTTTCTTGAGTTCTTCTTCGTCGATCAAGTAGTAATGTTTGATCGGCTTCAAGTTTTCGTCCAACTCATACACCAGCGGAACGCCAGTGGGGATATTCAACCCGAGGATTTCTTCTTCGGACATATCGTCGAGGTGTTTGACCAGCGCGCGCAGGCTGTTGCCGTGGGCGGCGATCAACACGCGCTTGCCCGCTTTGATGTCCGGCGCGATCACGTCGTTCCAGTAAGGCAGGACGCGCTCGAGGCAGTCTTTCAAGCACTCGGTGGTCGGCAGTTCTTCCGGCTTTAAATCTTTGTAACGCGGATCGTGTCCCGGCCAGCGTTCGTCGCTTTTTTCGAGGTCTAACGGCGGGATGTCATAACTGCGCCGCCAGATTTTGACTTGGTCTTCGCCGTATTTCGCGGCGGTTTCAGACTTATCGAGGCCCTGCAAGCCGCCGTAGTGGCGTTCGTTGAGGCGCCAGGTGCGAATCACGGGGATCCACATCAGGTCGAGTTCGTCCATGACCGTCCACAAGGTGCGGATCGCGCGTTTGAGCACGGAGGTATAGGCGATGTCAAACACGAAGCCTTTTTCTTTCAGCATTTCGCCGCCGGCTTTGGCTTCGGCGCGGCCCTGGTCGGTCAAATCAACATCGGTCCAACCCGTGAAGCGGTTCGACAGGTTCCAGACGCTTTGGCCGTGGCGGATCAAAACTAATTTGTACATGGTGCATACTCCATCATTATGTTTATTGTGGTCCAAATTTTCGTACCGGAAGATTATACGCCAACCGCGCTCAGAACCAACGAGCGCGAACCAGTTCAAATATAATCTATTGTGAGAGGGATTCAATCAAAAGAGCGGTTGGCTCGTCTGTTGTAGGCAGGCTTTGCGGATTCATGCTACTTTTTTACGACCAGTGGCGAGACCACCAGTATTTCACAAATTCGGTGTTGATATCGAGAATCGCAGTCGGATCGACCCGCCCAAAGGTGACGTCAATTGCAATCTTGAACATATACGTCTCTTTTTCGACCCGCACCACCCGGCCCTTCATCGAATTGGGGTTGGTTTGAATCGACGGCTTCGACATCGTCTTTTTGTTTGAAAATACGCAGATCACGTCCTGCCCGTTCGCCAGCGCATGGATCGACTTGAGCAACATGCCGGTCTTGCTCACGTTGATGGTTTTGCATTGCACTACTTGCTCGGTGTCAATCACCAGCACGAAGCAATTCAATTGCAGATCAATGCGCTTTTCGCGATTCTTTTCGCGGCGCGGCGAGGGCTTCACCGGCGAATTCGGGTCGCCCATGCTCGATTTTGGTCTTGGCTTAATTTTCTTAACCGGCTTCTTCCAAAACATTTCGTGTTGTACCTATCTACGTTTTCTTAACTCAAACCTAGTCGACATCTATCGCTGAGCCGTTCCGGCGCACTGAGACTAAGTGAATCACACGCTCGGCGTTTAGCAGCCAATTTGTAATTGAGTTTTGTTATTTTCGTTCTTCCTTGAATGCTTTCTTAATTCATCACCACATCAATCGCTGAGCGCTTTGCACGCGCTGAGACTGTGCTAAATCCAAGGTAGGGTGGGCTCGCGAAGCAGCCCACCGAGCAATGTTTTAATTCGTACTCTCCCCCTGGGAGAGAACCAGGGCGAGAGTTTTTTCTGGTGGGTTAAGAACCCACCCTACAATCGACCAAGATACTTCCGCTCGCTAAGCGCCAACCTACCCCTTCTCCCTCTGGGAGAGGGTTGGGATGAGGGGCAGTTGAAATTGGTGGGTTAAGAACCCACCCTACAATCGCTGCATCTATCGCTAAGCGCCAACCTACCCCTTCTCCCTCTGGGAGAAGGTTGGGATGAGGGCAATCAAAAACGAGACCTGCCTGCCGTAGGCAGATTGCTTCGCTGCGCTCGAAATGACATGAACAGACATTTTCCCTTATATACAATAATCGGATATTACTGGAATGAGTTAAGTTTTATTTTGAGGAATGATCGTTTGCATACTTCACAATGGCAGATTGTAATTCACTCGACCCCAATACTTGGTCTAATCCTTGAGAATAATGGTAGTTCACAAATTTGAACGAACCGTCGCTCATTTTTTGTAGAATGTAATAAGAAAAATGTGAGATTTCGCCTCGGTAAGATGCAGGCATGTCATTATGGAAGAACAAAAATATGAACTCGTCGTTTTCAGCAATGAATCGAACTCTCTTTGGTGAGAACGATCCTTCTAAATGCTCTTGTAGCAAATTTTGTTCACCGTACCATTTGATATCCCTTTGCATATTTCGCTGTGTTCGTTCTCCCATTAAAGAAAGCGTTTTTTCTATGTTGGTATTGTCATGCAGGTTTTTGATAATACCGCCCATGAAATGCAACGCTTCTTTATAGGGTTCGTCTACAAGCAACGAAGAATCCTATTTTGTAATTTGAAATACCCGAAACGCCGCAGCGAATTAATAAGGGGGGGATAAGTTTGTTCAGTTCCACAGATTCAGACCGAACATATACTATGTCCACTCCCATTTAAATAACGTAGCGATCAGAAAAACCGTACGCAGAAATCACGCCCTTTGTCGATTTTAAGTTATTATTGTTCAATATTCCAAAGGATGGCTAGCAATGCAGAGTGAATTTACCGAAAAAAACTGCGTTGTTCACGGGAACAAGGCGTCAGTGTATGAGTGCGTCGAGTGTGGGCGCGACTATTGCTCCGCCTGTCTTACCATGGTGGAAGGTGAGCCATTCTGTGAAATTTGTTGGGAACGCAACCTCGCAACCCTCGCGCCCAAACCCGACCCCAACGTAACCTATACCCCCAGCGTCCCCTGGCAAAACTGGCGGCGCTTAGGCGTTTGGAACGCCTTCTGGGAAACCGCCATCCAACCGCGCGTGTTCTTCTCAAAAATTCACGCTCAGGTCGGCATCGGCGCCGCACTGTTTTTTGCGCTGGTTTGCGTCCTATTTCTGTGGTACCCGATGAACGTCATCTATGTGAAATTATTGATCCCGCCGATGTTAAATACCATCACCCAGCAGGCGGCTGAAAACCCCTCCTCGGTCGCGATGGCCGAAGAAATGCGCGGGCGCATTGAATCGATCACCTCACTCGACCTGTTGGCGATGCCGCTACTATTTATCATCAATTACCTGGTGTTTTCGTCATTGATCCAACAGATGATGATCCGCATGATGCAAGGAAAGCAGGGCTATTCCGCCACGCTGCAGATTCGCTGTTACGCCATGATTTCCCAAATATTTCTGCTGATTCCCTTCCTGGGGTTCTTTTTGGCTGAACTTTCCACCTTAGTGATATGTACGCAAGGCTTTCAGTCGGCCCAGGGGCTGTCGAGGGCGCGCGCGCTTTTGGTTGCGCTGGTTCCGGCTATGATTAGCTTGATCGGATTACCCTTTTCGATATAAGATGACAATACAGGTCAAGATTAAACCGGACGCAGCGCCGGTCTGGAGGAACAATGGGTCTCAAAGTCTTTTTAGGTAACGGCCCCTGGCTGGTCGATGGGTATTATGGAGTCCGCGCCGGTTCGCGCTGGCCCCATTTGGAAGAAAACGGCAATCAATACCTGCCGTTTCCGTTCTATTTGGCCTACGCCGCCGCCATGCTCGAAGATAAAGGCCACAAGACCCTGACCGTTGACGGCGTCGCCGAACGCATGCAGGAAGACGCCTACGTCCAACGCGCAACCGAATTTATTCCCGATGTCTGTATCTTAGAGGCGTCGGTCGCCTCGCTGCCGATGGATCTGCGCCAAGCGCAAAAGATCAAAGCGGTCTGTCCCAACACGAAGATTATTTTTTGTGGAATCCACGTTGATATGTACCGCCCCGAGTTTATTGATGAAAACCCGGTGGTCGATTTTGTTCTCAAGGGTGAATACGACCTGGTAGCGGGCAAACTAATCGACGTGATGGACGCCAAGGGCGATTATTCAACGATTCCAAACCTGGTCTACCGCGACCCGGACGGCATAGCCCGCGAGACCGAAAACGGCGAGATCATCATGGACCTCGACTCGCTGCCCTGGCCGCTGCGCCGCGACCTGCCCATGCACAATTATTGGGACCTGCCGGGCGGAATCCCCGACCCCAGCCTGCAACTCTGGGCCAGCCGGGGCTGCCCGTTTAAGTGCATCTTCTGCGCATGGCCGCAGATCATGTATGGCAACAATAAATACCGCACCCGCGACCCCAAAGACATCGTTGACGAGATCGAGTGGTGCGTCAAAGAATACGGCTTTAAGTCGTTCTATTTCGACGACGACACCTTTAACATCGGCAAGAAACGCATCATGACGTTTTGCGACGAACTCAACAAACGCAACATCGGCTTGCCGTGGGCGGCGATGTCGCGCGCCGATACCTCCGACCCTGAAACCTTCAAGGCAATGAAAGACTCCGGCCTGATGGCGATTAAATTCGGCGTCGAGTCGGGTTCGCAACAGTTGGTTGACAACGCCGAGAAAAACCTCGACCTCAAAAAAGTCGAAGATGCGGTGACGGTATGCCACGACTTAGGCATCAACGTCCACCTGACGTTTAGCTTCGGGCTTCCCGGCGAAACCTGGGAAACCGTACGCAAGACCATCAACTTCGCGAAACATCTCGACCCGGAGACGTTGCAGTTCTCTATCATGACGCCGTTCCCCGGTTCGAGTTTTTATAAGATGCAAGAAGAAGCCGGTAAGTTGCTCACCAAAGACTGGTCGCAGTATGACGGCGGGACCACCTCGGTCGTCTGCACCGATGAACTCAGCGGCGA
The DNA here is from genome assembly GCA_030765645.1 of Candidatus Hinthialibacter antarcticus. Lineage (NCBI taxonomy): Bacteria > Candidatus Hinthialibacterota > Candidatus Hinthialibacteria > Candidatus Hinthialibacterales > Candidatus Hinthialibacteraceae > Candidatus Hinthialibacter > Candidatus Hinthialibacter antarcticus. The sequence goes on from JAVCCE010000014.1 coordinate 27,195, forward strand.
CGATTTAGAGAAGGCCCTGCAGATGGCCTACAACCAGTGGGACTGGCACAAGACGCTGCGTCCGCTGCGCGACTTCAATCACTTCAAACGCTTGATGAAGCGTCCCCGCCATTCGTGGCACACGTTTAAGTTTCTCGCCAAGCGCCACATCCGCCGCATCATGCACGTCGGTGCGTAGGCGCTGGCATAGCGAAAAAAGAAAACCAACCCCCCTCTAACTCAATGCCATTGACTTAAGACTCGAAGCCCAGGCTTTTCGCCCCTCTTTTTAAGGGGGGTGGCGCTGAAAGCGCCGGGGGGATCCAAAAACAGCACAAACAAAGCGATACATTCAAGCAATATCTCAAGGGCTGCCGTCGCCTGCCTGCGGCAGGCAGGCTTCGCGACGCCTTGCCCTTGCCACCCCTTAAATCAATGACATTGCCCTCTAACTCCACCCGGACTTCGGTGGGAGAACTTGCTGCGCCGCATCGGTGTATGCCGTTGTGGACAACGACGCTCCTTCCGCCTAATAGCGCTCAATCCATTTGTCGCCCGTCGGATGGCTGACCCCATAACTGCGGCATAAATCCGACTTGCTCCAGTGTCCTGCCATCCAATCCGCGATAAACCAAACTTTCCCGTGCATGGCGCAAGTTTCCTTTCAAGGCATCCAACCGACTCCTTTCGTCTCGTCGGCTCATACCTTAAACTTGTAAATGATCTGATCGGTTTATACCCTGTTTTGGCTCCCCTTTTTTAAGGGGGGATCAGGCGTAATGATGAAAAACAGAAACGGTTGTTATGTCGAATTCTTCGATCCAACAATTTAACTTCACGCGCTCAGAGATAATACGCTCCACGCTTTTTTTGTGGCGCGAGCGGCCCCACGTGTTCAATAACCCCGTTATCTTGCGCGAAGTGGTGACCCATCTGCGCAACCCCGGCACGCTCTGGCAATTGGGCGTGTTTATGTTGGCGAGTTCGATCGTGATCTGCGTCTTTTGGACGATCACGCTCGAACAGATGCAACATTCAATCGCGACGAACTTCACCCGCGAAATGTTTATGGTGCTCAACTTATTTTTCGGCAGTTTTATTTTGCTGCTGGTCCCGTTGCAAAGCGCCGCCGCGATCAACCTTGAAAAAGAGCGCGACAGTTGGGACTTGTTAATCTCCACCAATATATCGCTGGGCAGCATTGTGTTTGGCAAACTGGTTTCGTCGCTGACTTATATTTGGTTGATCGCCATTTCGTTGTTGCCGATGTACGCCATTCTGATCCCGCTGGGAGGGATTGCTCCGAAGGAGATTTTATTCGTCTTTGCGATGATGACCGAGGGGTCGCTGTTGGTGGCGGTGTTGGGGCTGACCTGTTCAATCTATTGCAAGCGCGTTATCAGTTCAATCACGGCGACCTACATGATCGGCGTAGGGTTCTTTTTCGGTTCGTTTCTTTTCAGCCTGTATTTACGGCAGGAATTGCGCTTGGAATTTCTTTCGTCCTGGCTGATGGCGTCGAATCCGGTTTTCCCCTATGTTCATTTTTTTGATGGCAGTACGCCGTTTGGAACAAGTGACTTTGTTGGAAGACACCCCTACGCCGCCCATGGCATGATGTACATCGGTATGATGGCGCTGATGTTGTTGTTTTCGTTTTGGCGCTTGTCAAAACGCGACGGCGTTCGCAGTTGGGAAGATTGGATCAACGATTGGATTGACCGCCGCGAGAAAACGCGCCTGCAAAAAAGCGCGAACACAATAGCGCTGCCTATGCGCTTGTTGCCCGACTACAAAAACCCGGTCGCGGTCAAAGAGCGACGCGGCATCCAGGGGCGGCATCGGGTGCGCTCGTGGATGACGACCATCGGCTTGTTTATACTGCCGCTGATTGTGCTGCCATTGTTTCGAAATGAACGTATGTATTTTTGGTTTGTCTATGCGTTGGCGCCGATTTTGGTTCCGCTGATGGTTTTGCCGTATGCGTGTAACGCAGTGCGCGGCGAACGCGACCGCAGCACGTGGGACCTGCTCAGCACCACGACGTTGACCACTCATCAATTGTTATGGGGAAAATTTTTCGCGGGGCTGCGTCAGTTTGAAGTCCGCTTATGGTCGTACTTGGTGTTCCCGACGTTTGTGATTTTTTGGATGGGGTTTTTTGGGCAATTCCCCGACCAATTTGAGTTTGACGACATTGGTTGCATTGTCCTCACGTGTTACGCAGTCGGCGTTTTTTATCTGGCGCTTGGCATTTACCTGTCCTGCGCGTGCCGCAAAACTCTGACTGCGTATGCCATTGGTTTCGGCGTCGCGATACTGGCCTACTTTATCATTCCATTGATGATTCTCGTTGTGGTGCAAACTTTTATGCGCGGTATACAAGAAAACATTTGGGTGTTTTGGGCGGCGGTGTCTTCGCCTTGGATCGCCGCGATGGCGCATATTAATCCACCCAGAGGCCGTGGTGAAGAATATTATGTCGTGCTCATTTTACAATGCGGCGGACTGTTGTGGGCTGCGTATGTTCTTTATTTAAAGGCGCGAGACCGCTTGGCCCGATTAAGCGAACGCCGCGACGAGGGCTGAGCGCGTTTAACGATATGTCGATCACAACCCCTTAGATACATCGGGCGCGGGTGCAACTCTGTGAGCGCCTGTGCATAAGGGCCTTAAAGCCCGCACTGAAGCGAAGAGAGATGTACCCGCGCCTGATAGATAAAACGTAGCAATATTTTTTAGACGGCGTCTACTTTTCGCGCCCGCGTTCGATGTTAACGTACGCATACAGATACCACACCGCGACACTGCGATAGGGGCGCCACACATCGCTCACCGCTTCAATTGTTTCACGCGCATTTTTCTCGGGAATCTCGTACAGGTCTTTCACCGCGTTTAAAATGGCGATGTCGTCAAAGGGGAAAACGTCCGGGCGGTTCATGGTGAAAATCATATACATCTCCGCCGACCAACGGCCTAACCCTCTTACTTTGGTCAGCGTTTCAATGACTTCCTCATCAGGCATGAAATTCAATTTTCGAAACGAGAGTTCTTTGTTATCGACCAACTCAGCAAGATGGCGAATGTACTCCACCTTACGAGCAGACAACCCGGCGCTACGCATATCTTGTTCGTTAATTTGCAACAGGTTTTGCGGCGTTATCTTCTTGCCATTTAAAAATACGCGCACGCGACCGCGTATGGTCTCGGAAGCTTTCTTGGATAACTGCTGGCTGGCGATGGTGCGATAGAGCGACTCGAACCCGCCGATGCGTTTGTTTTCGATGAGCGTACACGGCCCGATTTGTTTGATGACGCCCGCTAGAGTCGCATCGTTTTTTTTGAGGTGCGCAATCGCTTTCTTCCTATCGAACGGCGCGGTTGGCTTTGTCGGCATGTTGCTTCTTCCTTTTCGGGCGTACGGGTTTACGATGGTTATGACATTATACCAAACAAGGACGCTCACATGCCAACCATGCCGCCGCGAATTGATATCCCCACCTATTGGCGTGAAAGAGACGCCGTCTATCTGCATTTGGGCGAGAACCCGCTGCCGCCGACGGAGAACGTCCAACGCGCCATCGCCGCAGCCGCGCAACACGCCAACCGCTATCCCGATACCAATTGCCTGGCGCTGCGTAAGAAACTGGCTCTCTATGTCGGCGGCAATGTGAAGCCTGAGAACATCATTGTCGGTAACGGTTCGGATGAATTGATTGACCTCGCGACGGTCGCGTTTACGGAAGAAGGCCAATCGGTCGCGACCTTTGAACCGAGTTTTTTTGTGTATCGCTTCGCGGCGCAACGCCATAACCGCAAAGTCGCAAGACTTGAGCGGACAGTAGAGTTTGATTTACCAAACGCGCAGTCTATCACCAGCGATTCCGCTCTTACATTTATCGCCAACCCCAACAACCCCACCGGAACGCTGACTGCGCGTGGTCATCTGCTGGCGGTATTAGATTCATTGCCTGGAGTCAAAGTCATTGATGAATGTTATTTTGAATTCAGCGGCGAGACCGTGGTTGATTTGATTCATGAGCGCGACGACCTCATTATCTTTCGCAGCCTGTCGAAGAGTTTTTCCCTGGCGGGATTGCGCATTGGGTATGCAATCGCCAGCGGAGCGCTGATTGAACGCTTGGCGAGTTTTGCGTTGACCTTCCCCGTGAACATCATCGCCCAGGCGGCGGCGGTGGCGGCTTTGAATGACGTGGACGAGATGAAGCGCCGCGTCGCGCAACTCATTGAGCAGCGCGACTGGCTGGCGGGCGAGATGCGAGCATTAGGCGCGGAAACGCTGCCGTCGTATGCGAATTTTATTTTGACGCTGTGGCCGCGTGATGCGGGCCTCGCCGACAAATTACGCGCCGCTGGAATCTTTGTTTCAAACCAAAGCGCCAACATCGGCGGCGAGCGCGTCGCCTTGCGCATCGGCGTGGGAACGCGCGAAGAAAACCAACGAGTGGTCGACGCGCTGAAACAATAAGGCGATCCCCAGATGGAAACGGTGGGTTGAGAACCCAGCCTGCACTTTCTTTCGTGTCATCGCGAGCGTAGCGAAGCGATCTCGGTATCAATAAAACCGTAGCCGTAGCGGCTGTCTTGAAATTCAAGGCCAGTGTTGTTGTAGTAGAACCATGCCTCCCTTTTTAAGGAAGGTGGCGCGTAAGCGCCGGAGGGATCAGCCGTAGGGTGGGTCGCACTTTTTGACCCACCACTTAATTGATTCAAACATATATTCGGTGGGTCGAAAATGACCCACTCTACATTGAATTATTATCAATAAATTACGCTTGAAATTCACTCTCGAGAACTGACATCACGATGATGTCCTGATAGGCGCCTTGGGTGAAGAAGCATTCGCGCAGGCGGCCTTCTTCAACAAAGCCGAGTTTGCGGTACAGGCCCGCCGCGCGTTCGTTAAACGCGAACACCTGCAAACACACGCGATGCAGATTGAGTTCAGCAAAACAATAGCGTACCAATGTTAAAAACGCGTCTTTGCCATAGCCTTTACCCTGGTGCGAGGGGTCGAGGTGGATGCCGATTTCGGCCTGTCGGTTTTTGTGGTCGAGGTCTTTGAGCAAGACGTAGCCCACCGCCTCCTGCTGTTTGGCGTCAACAATAAACACTTTCGTACGCGACGTTGCGTACGCTTGATACCATTTGTTTTGTTCAATATCGGAAACCGGCAGGTCGCTGAAATGCAGCCCCATCAATTCGGGATGATTGCGCCAAGCGCGCAGACGCTCTACGTCACGTTCTTCGATGGCGCGTAATGTGGTGATCTCGCCGCAAATCATAGTCAGGCCTTTTCGTTGAACGTCAACACCGTGTGTATGACATACTCGACTTGCTCGTCGGTCATATCGGGGAACATCGGCAGGCTGAGGATGCGCTTCCAAATTTCTTCGGCGATGGGACAGCGCGCGCCGCGACCGGCGTAGTAGGGGTGTTTGTGAATCGGGAAATAATGGACGCCCGGCGCTACGCCGTTGGCTTTGAGATGAGTAATCAAGCGGTCGCGTTCCGGCGTTTTGATGTGATAAATATGCCATGACGAAAAGACATCGTCGTGTTCGGGCGGCGTTTCGATCCAAGCCACGTCGTTGAAGGCTTCGTTGTAGCGCTCGGCGATGCGGCGGCGCTTGCCGTTGTTTTCTTCGAGGCGGCGCAACTGCACCCGCCCCATCGCAGCCGCCATATCGCTCAGGTGATATTTGTAGCCAAGATCGTTGACCCAATACTGCCAGGCGTAGACGCTTTCATGGGCGGTGCGCACATAGGTATCTTTTGAAATGCCCATCCAACGCAACTCGCGCAGTTTTTTCGCCCAGTCGCCGTTGTTAGTCGCGACCGCGCCGCCTTCGCCGCAGGTCAGGTTCTTCACCGCATGAAACGAAAAACAAGTCGCAGGCGAAAGCCCGCCGATTTGTTTGCCTTTATAAAACGCGCCGCAGGCATGGGCCGCGTCTTCAATGATTTTAATGTCGCGGTCGCCGATGATTTCGCGCAGGCGGTCGAGTTCGACCGGATGGCCGCCGTAATGCACTGGCATAATCGCTTTGGTATTTTTGGTGATCTTGCGTTTTACGTCGTTGGGGTTCATGCACAAGGTGTCTTCACAGACATCCGCAAACACCGGGGTCGCGCCGCAATATTCCACCACGTGTCCGGTTGAAATAAACGTGACCGTGGGGACGATCACTTCGTCGCCGGGCTGCAAATCGAGCAGCAACAACGCTAGGTGCAACGCCGCTGTCCCTGAATTGACCGCGACCACATGCTCGACGCCGAAGGCTTCGCCCAGTTCTTTTTCAAACTCGGCGGTGACCGGGCCGAGCCCAAGCCAGCCGGAACGCATCACGTCCGTCACCGCTTGAATTTCTTCTTCGGTGATGGAGGGACGAAACACGGGGATCTGCTCGTCCGCTTGTTTTGCTTTCGAGTAAGGCGGGTGGATATGCGCGACATTTTTTAGCGGCACGGCTTCGCTCCCAAGGGCTATTGGCGCGTTCATTCGCGGCTGACGCCGCTTTAATTTGGCGGCCAGATAGCGAATGGGTTTCAGCGCAGCATTCTGCGTATTCATAAGCGTCCCTCAACCAAATAGAATCATATCAGAAACCGCCCATTGACGGTCATTATTAACTATCGTCAATAAAAATAGAGAGTTAAGAAGAAAATTGGGGAGCAAACCAGGAAATGGCTGGCGCGGTGAGGTATTACGGTCAGCAGCGCGACAATGTAGTCCCTTCTCCCTCTGGGAGAAGGCTAGGATGAGGGTTTAATTTGTGCATTACAAAAACGATATCTGAACCCTCACCCCAACCCTCTCCCAGTGGGGAGAGGGAGCAGGCGTGTGCGTTTATGGGGGGGTGGCGCTGCAAACGCCGGGGGGATTCGGGCGCAACACCCTTTCTTTTCATGCGGCTCACCAGGAGGTTCGCCCTCCCCACATCATTCGAAATATTGGTGGGTTATTACCTGCCGTTCATGATGATTGAAACATTGCAGGGTGGGCTGCTTCGCGAGCCCACCCTTGTATCTTTCTTGTAAGTTGAATAGAAAAAGACGAAGCCTCGGGATGAGAGTACACCCACGAGGCTTTGTGAACGGCAGATCGTCCCACCCTGGGTCCGTC